>QMPG01000108.1 GCA_003648455.1 Bacteroidota bacterium | reverse complement strand
GCTTGGTGGTGATTATTGTGTTGATAATTATAATGTTAATCAAGACACAGCTGTTAAAAAAGTTGGAGATAAGATTTATTTTTATGATGATGCATGGGTTAAATGGGGAGGCTTATTTGGACAACTTGAATATAAAACAGGTAATCTTTCTTCGTTTATTAACTTAAGTGGTGCAAGAACAGGTTTCTTAAAAGAAGATTATTTTAAAGATCCTAACGACCCGGTAAGAAAATCAGGATGGTTATGGAAAACCAGTTATACTGTAAAAGGGGGAGTGAACTATAATTTGTCTGAAAGATCAAATGTTTTTGTTAACCTTGGTTATCTTTCTAAAACCAGAGCATCTAAATATTTGTATGATGGTTACGATGCTAAGTTTAGAGAAAAAACAGATAACGAGTTGGTTAAAGCTCTCGAATTAGGATATACTTATTCACATTCAGTATTTTCTGCAAATATTAATGCATACTATACAAAATGGGAAGATAAGCCAATGAATGATATTTATACTAAAGTAGATGGAGAAGATGCTGTAGGACAAATACCCGGTATTGACCAGTTACACAAAGGTATAGAGATGGATTTTATTTATAAAATTACGCATAATTTAAATTTCCAGGGTATTGTGTCTTTAGGAGATTGGAAGTATGATAGTAAAGTAAATGGTGTTATTTTGCGTGATAGAAATAATAGAGATGTTGAATTGGGTACAATGGATTTTGATGCCAAAGGTGTTCATGTTGGTGATGCAGCACAAACACAATTTGGTGGAAGTGTTAGATATGAGCCAATTAAAGGTTTATATTTAAATATGAAATACTCATACAACGATCGTTATTATGCCGATATGGAGCCAAGTTCTCTAACAGGTGGACCTAATGCTGTTGATGAAAATGGAGATCCTCTTGATTCTTGGAAAATTCCTTCTTATGACTTAGTTGACTTTAATGCAGGTTATTATTTTAAAGTTGATAAATTTAAGTTTAATCTTAGACTCAGTGTGTTTAATGTTCTTGATAAAGAATATATTTCAGATGCAAGAAATAATGATGCTTATATTTATTCAACAGCGTTAAATACATTTGATGCAAATGCCGCATCTGTTTTTATGGGATTGGGAAGACGTTATAACGTTTCGTTAAAAGTATCATTCTAAATAAGAATTTAACTGAAATATGACATTCTTGAAGATATGTCATATTTTTTCAAAATTTAACTTTTCCAAAGTTTGAAACTTTGGAAAAGTCTTTTTTTTTAAAACACAAACAGATGAAACAAGATTGATTAAAATAAGACTAGTCCGAAAACTAAAGTTGTCAATTTATATCTACTTAGCGGCTTTTCTGATAATACTTATTTTAAGTATGAGGTTTCTGACAAATACAAATTAAAAATAAACAGATGAAAAAAACAATTCTTTTTTTAGGGCTGTTAATTGTATCTATTCAATTACTAATTGCCCAACCTACAGGCTATTACAATGGCTGTGAAGGAAAAGACGGAGACGCCCTTAAAGCAGCTTTGCATAACATTATTAAAGGCCATGTTGAATTTTCTTATACAGATGTATGGAACATTTTACAACAATCAGATGAAGACCCTTCAAACCCTGACAACATAATTCTTATTTATACGGGTCGTTCTCAAGATAAATATTTTAGAGATAGGGGCTCTAGTTTTGACTATGAAGAAGCCGGATATACTCTTTCAGATGCATGGAACAGAGAACATGTTTGGGCAAAATCTCATGGAGATTTTGGCACAGAGCCTCCAGCAGGTAGCGATGCTCACAACTTAAAACCTGTAGACCGTACAGTTAACACTTCACGTTATAATAAAGATTTTGCCGAGGGAGGAACACCTGACGATGAAGCTACCGAATGTAATTCAACAAGTAATTCATGGGAACCTCGAGACGCTGTTAAAGGCGATGTTGCCAGAATAATTTTTTATATGTCTACACGCTACGAAGGCGAAAATGGTGAGCCAGATCTTGAAGCAGTTGATAAAGTTGACACCTATCCTCTTCCTGAGCATGGTAAATTATCCGATTTGTTAAAATGGAACGAGCAAGACCCACCGGATGATTTTGAACGTAACAGAAACAATGTTATTTACACTTGGCAAAAAAACAGAAATCCTTTTATTGACCATCCTGAATTTGTTAATCTTATTTGGGGAACTGATACTTCAAGTAACATTTTAATTTCGAACATTGAAATATCACCTTTAAATCCTTCTCCTGAAGATTCAATTCAAGTTTCTGCCGGCATTTCATCTGACTCAGGAACTATTTCTGCTTCTATTGGATGGGGAGTCTCTTACGATCAAGTATCATCAACTATTGATATGACAGAAAACGAGAGTGTTTTCTCTGCAAAAATTCCTCCTCAATCGGAAGGAACAACAGTGTATTATAAAATTAACGCATCAAATGGTGTTGATTCTGCAAGCTCTGTTACTTATTCATTTAAAGTTGCAGTTCCTTTTGCCGGAACTTTAACTCCAATTAGAGATATTCAGGGACAACAAAGTGCTAGTCCTTTTGACGGACAGGTAAAATCTACTTCAGGAATTGTTACCGGAGTATTTGGTACAAATTTCTATCTTCAAAGTGGAACAGGTGCATGGAATGGCATTTATGTATATAATTCAGGTTATAGTCCAAGCCTTGGTGACAGCATAATAATTACAGCAGAAGTTTCTGAATATTATGATTTAACAGAGATGAGTAAGCTTACTTATTATAGTGTTATTTCATCAAACAATCCTTTACCCCAGGCTACTGTTGTAACAACAAAAACTCTTGCTACAGGAAATGCAGATGCCGAACAATATGAAGGTGTGCTTGTTAAAGTCCATGAAGCTTCTTGTACTTCAGAGTTGGGAGCTTTTGGTTTGTGGAAAGTAAACGATGGTAGCGGTGAATGTTATATTCATAATCCTACAACATTTAGTTTTTCTCCAACTCTTGCAAAAGTGTATGATATAACCGGTATTGCAACTTATAATTACAGCGAAAGCAAAATCGACATCAGAACTATTGATGATGTTGTTGAAAGTCAGGATATTTTAGCACCATCTGTTAATCAGGCTTTGGTTGTTAATGGAAATACTATAAGAATTGATTTTAATGAAGAATTAAATGCTACAACTGCAATTGATACTTTAAATTATGTGTTTAGTAATGATATAAAAATTACAAGTATAAACATTTATGGTTTTACTAATTCATCTGTATTGATAAAAGTTACAGGTATGACTGTTGGTGATTACAATTTGGTAATTAACGGTGTTGAGGATCTTGCAGGTAATGCAATGGATAATGTTTCTGTTGATTTTCATTCAGATTGCACAGGTATTAAACCAATAAGTTCTGATATGTTGAAAATATTCCCTAACCCTGTTAATAACAATATCTTCAATATTAGTTCAGTTAATAATATTAAAAAAGTTGAAATCACTAATATTGCAGGACAAGTAGTATTTAGCAATCAATATTTTAATGAAAAAAATATTGTTATTAATCTTAACAATATTAATAAGGGATTATATTTTACAAAAATATATACACAAAATCACGAAGTTGTTATCTCGAAATTAGTAATAAACTAATTAAATTTATTAGCTGTTCACCAATGTATTGAAATTTTTAAAGGTGAGGATGCTCTTTGTATTCTCACCTTTTTTTATTTAAATGTAATTGTAATACATACTGCTATTCAGAATTTGTAATCCTGAATTAAAGAACATCTAATTAACCCGAAAAATTATGAATTTTTCGGGTTAATTAGATTCTAAATTTCATTCCCCTGCGGAATTATGAGAAGTTTTTAAGAAGTGTATTCACTTAAATACATGTTTTTTATTAAATTTGTGAATAAATTAAAGATGATAAGTTAAATATAAAATTATAAACAAATGAAAAAATTTTTATTATTCAGTTTTTTAATTACAATCACCCTTTTTTCTAACGGACAAACTATTTATGAAATACAAGGGCAACAAGCTGCTTCTCCGTATAAAGGACAAACAGTTACTACAAGCGGTATTGTTACTGCTGCTTTTTCGCAAGGTTATTTTATTCAGGATGGCGCAGGTGAATGGTCGGGAATTTATGTTTACGATCAAACAAATAAACCATTGGTTGGTGATAGTATTACAATTACAGCAACAGTTGATGAATATTACGATTTTACTGAATTAAAAACAATTACATCTTTTACTGTAAATTCATCAGAAAATACCTTACCAAGTCCTATTTTACTCGAAACAGGAAATTTTACAGAAGCTTACGAAAGTGTTTTGGTTGTGGTTGAAGATGCTGTTTGTTTATCTGAGATAAACGGTTACGGTGAATGGTACGTTGACGACGGTTCCGGAAAAGTAGTGATTGACGATATGGGCTATCGACATGTTCCAACATTAGGTTATATCTATAGTATTAAAGGACCTGTTTCTTTCTCTTATAGTGAATATAAAATTGAACCTCGCGACATAAATGATATTGATGAGTTTGAAATTTTTTCTATCAAAGAAGGACCAACACAATCTAACATCACAAACTCAGGTTTTACAATTAGCTGGACGACAAACTATACCGGCTCTACAATTATTGAATATGGTTTAACATCTGAGCTCGAACTCGGCAAATTAACAGGCGATGATGATGTTCTTAATCACACAATTACACTATCTGGACTTGATGCTGCTACTCCGTATTATATTAAGGCATATTCTGTTAAAGACAATGATACAACATTAACTTCTACCAAAGTTTATAGCACAGTATCGAACTCAACAGGAGAAATAAAGGTTTATTTTAATCATAGTGTAGATGCAAGCGTTGCTACAGGACAAGTTGCAACAGTATGCCAAAACAGCATTGAAGATACTGTTATTTCATATATCGGCAAAGCTCAACATACTTTAGACATAACTATGTATGATGTAGAATCTGAAGCAATTATTGAAGCCATTAATCAGGCAAACACCCGTGGAGTTGATGTTCGATATATTACTGATGTTGATATGGAAAATGAAGTTCTCGATAATCTAAACACAAGTATAAATATTATGCGAGGAAATTCAAATGCGATAATGCACGACAAATTTATTATTATTGATGTTGAGAGTGTTGACAGTTCTTGGGTTATAACCGGTTCGTTAAATCATACTATTGCTAATCTTGGCTGGGATTATAATAATATGATTTGTATTCAGGATCAAGCACTTGCAAATGCATATTTGCTTGAGTTTAACGAGATGTTCGGTTCAACAGGATTAACACCCGACAGCGAAAAAGCAAAATTTGGAAATGAAAAAACAGATAATACTCCTCATAATTTTATTATTAATAACATTCCGGTGCAACTATATTTCTCCCCTTCCGATCATACAGGAGATGCAATAGTTAATGCCATTGGCACTGCAAATAATGAAATGGAATTTGGTATGATGGTGTTTACAGAAAATAATCTAGGACAATCTGTAAAAGATGCAAAAAATAGAGCGGTTGATATTCGTGGTATTATTGATTATGTTGAATATTCCGGCAGTGAATTTCAAGGATTGCTCGATGCAAATGTTGATGTTCTGGATTATGCAAATGCAGATGGTAGCCAATGGCCCGACGGTCCCACATTCCACAGTAAATATGCAACAATTGATTTTAATAGTACTGACTCTGATCCTATTGTTGTTACCGGCTCTCACAATTGGTCAGCTTCAGCAGATTCTAAAAATGACGAAAATACATTAATTATTCACGATTCGATAATTGCAAATTTATATCATCAGGAATTTTCACAAAGATATAATGATTTAATGACTCCTGTTGCAATTAATGATACTGCTGAAGTGATTATGAATGATTCGATTATTGTTGATTTTTCCGCTAACGATTATGTTCATGCTCAAGTTACTTCAACAACAGTTACTATTGGTGATGCTATTCATGGTTCGCTTGAGTTATTAGAAGACAATACTTTGAAATATATTCCTGAAACAGATTTCACAGGAAATGATTCAATTATGTATAAAGTTGTTAACGATGACTTTACAAATCTTTACGATTCTGCATTTATTTTTATTAAAGTTTATTCAGAAGATGATTATTATGTAACTGCAAACGACGATACCGTTTCAATAAATAAAAGTACTTTAAGCATACCAACAAAAGTTACATACAATGTTTTAAAAAATGACGAAAATCCTTACAACTTGGATGTTGCATTTAAGATTGTTAAACAAGCAGCTCACGGAACTGTTATATTCTCTGTTATAGATTCTACAATAACTTATACTCCAGATGTTGACTATGTTGGTAAAGATACAGTTTCATATTGTTTTTATTCAACTCAGGATACAACTATTGCCGATACAGCAAATTTTATTTTAACAATGAAAGATTATGTTAGTATTAATGAAATTAACAATAATAGAATATATATTTATCCTAATCCGGTTGTTAATAATTCATTTACTATTGAGAATTCTAAAAACATTAAGTCTGTTGAGATTTTCAATTCTATTGGACAGCTTGTTTATAAAAATTCAGATATTAACCGAAACAGTGTTTATGTTGATTTTGCAGGTCATAACAAAGGTGTTTATATTACTAAAGTAATTCTTGAAGATGATAGCTTATCAACAAATAAATTGTTTGTTAAATAGATTAAATTTAAAAGTTAGAAAGTCTGAAGCTCATAAAGTTGAGTCTCAACTCAAAAAATAGATAGTACGTCATTGACGTTAGATTTGCTATTCTGAATTAAAAGGTTGTATATTAACCCGCATAATTTGGGGTTTTAAAAACACCAAATTTGTTGGTAATTCTTAAGCGTAGAAAAATTATGAATTTTTCGGGTTAATGTTTTCGGATTGCAAACCCGAAAGAACGAAAATTTTTTATAATCAAAAAAAAAGCTCTGAAATTTCAGAGCTTTTTTTTTATATTTCAAATCCTATAAATTATGTTTACTTACAAAATCATCAAGAATACCTTTTAAATCAGGTTGTCCAATTTCTTGTAAATCATAATAAACTCTAGTATTCGGTTTACTGATATTAATAATTCTATTAAGATCAATTGGAGTACCAATAATTACAGAATCACAATCAGTATTATTAATAGTAGTTTCAAGGTCTTTTAATTGTTGGTCAGAATAACCCATAGCAGGTAATAAAACACCAATATTAGGATAAATCTCAAAAGTTTCTGACAATTTACCAACAGTATAAGGTCTTGGGTCAACCAACTCAGCAGCACCAAATTTTTTAGCAGCTACAGTACCTGCACCAATTTTCATTTCTCCGTGAGTTAATGTTGGTCCATCCTCAACAACAAGAACTTTTTTACCTTTAATAACTGATGGATCGTCAACACTAATAGGAGAAGCACCATCAATAACAATTGCATTAGGATTAACTTTTGCAATACTTTCTCTAACTGTTTGAACACCTTCAGGTGAAGCTGTATCCATTTTATTAATAACAATAGCGTCTGCAATTCTCATATTTACTTCACCCGGGTAATAACTTAACTCAGCACCAGGACGGTGTGGGTCAGCAACAGTAATTGTTAAATCAGGTTTGTAAAATGGGAAGTCATTATTACCACCATCCCAAAGAATAACGTCACATCCGTCAGGATCTTCTTCTGCAGCTCTAACAATTGCTTCATAATCAACTCCTGCGTATATAACATTACCACGAACAACATGAGGTTCGTACTCTTCCATTTCTTCAACAGTACATTTGTGTTTTTTCAAATCTTCAACAGTTGCAAAACGTTGAACAGCTTGAGCAGCTAAATCTCCATAAGGCATAGGATGACGAATAGCTACAACTTTTAAACCACGCCCCATTAAATCTTCAATAACTTTTCGTGAAGTTTGACTTTTACCACAACCTGTACGAGTTGCAACAACAGCAACAACCGGCTTCTTACTTTTCACCATAGTGTCGCCAGGACCTAAAAGCATGAAATTGGCTCCTGATGCATTAACAATTGAACTAATATTCATTACTCTATTATAAGGAACATCACTATAAGAGAATACACAATCGTCAATATTCTTCTCTTTAATAAGAGTTGGCAACTCTTCTTCAGCAACAATAGGAATACCATCTGGATATAAATCTTTACCTGCCAAAACTGCAGGATACTTTCTTCCATCAATATCAGGAATTTGTGCAGCAGTAAAAGCTACCACATTATAATCTGTATTTCCTCTGAAGTAAGTATTGAAGTTGTGGAAATCTCTTCCAGCAGCACCAATTATTATTACATTTTTTTTTGCCATAATTTTTCCTCCTTTTATGTATTTATTAATAATATTTAAAAATTGTCTCACAAATATTAAAAAAATAAGCAAGAAATCAAAGTGCTATTTTTTACTAAATACTAAATTAAGCAACATTTCACAAAACACAAACACCTGAATTTCAAAACATTAAACATATCAAAAAATATAATAAAAAAAATTTTATGTTTAACAATATGTTTTTGTCATTTTTTGATAATTTCACATAATGAATTTCTTAGCACATACTTATTTATCAGGCAACTCAGAGGAAATAAGAATTGGCAATTTTATTGGTGATTTTGTAAAAAAAAAAGATTACAATAATTACTCTTCACAAGTAAAAAAGGAATAATTTACCATCGAGAGATTGATAATTTTACTGATAAACATAAAATAGTACGAGAATCAAAACAAAAGCTACAATCAGTATATCGAAAATATTCCGGTATTATTATAGATATTTTTTACGATCATCTTTTGACAAAAAACCGGGAAAAATATTCCAAAACTACATTAGATGATTTTTCAACGCAATTTTACGAACAGCTAAAAGACAATTATTATTACCAACAAAAGCAAAAGAAATTTCACCATCACTAATAAAAAATAATTGATTTAAAATATACTCGAGCATAGATGGGGTTGAAAAGGGCTCTAAACGGCATGACTAATAGAACAAACTTACCAAACAAAACAAAATTCGCAATAAAATCTCTAAAACTATGATTTATTTGACAAAGAATTCATTTGTTTTTTAATAGAGTATATTCATACAAAAACGAAATGAATTGTATGAATGTGTGATAGATAGTGGGGTGCAAAGCGGGAACCGAACCGCCAGTTGGCGGTGAGCTCACGCAAGTAAACCCCGATTTAGTAATACCCAAATTTGGGGTTAATGAAATTC
>QMPG01000692.1 GCA_003648455.1 Bacteroidota bacterium | reverse complement strand
TTTTTATACCAACCACTCGGATAAGTCCATACGTAAGTGTAATCAGAAGGATCTCCACCCGGAACTTGAGCAGTATATACATATAGTGAATTTGGACAAACTGCTGCTTGCCCTGTTACTACAATGTTTTGAAACTTGCCTACCCAAACTTCTTTAGTAATTGTATTACTTATTCCAGAACAACCATTCACAGTTAATCTAGCAGATATTTGTGATGGTCCTGAATCATCTTTAGAAAAAGTAGCAGTACTTGTTCCCTGACCAGAAACCAAAGTCAAATGCGAAGTGGCCTCCCAGTAAACGTTAATGTTTGGAGATAAACTTATTGAATAATTTTCAATACTACAAATTACATTCGGTCCAGATATTATAATTGTAGGCCAAACACGGGAAACAGTTATTGTTTTAATATCAGTATCTGCTTTCCCTGAACATTTACTATTCTTTCCATACACAGAAATAGTTGCGTTACCACTACACCCTTTGTCTGGTGTTACAGTAATTGAGGATGAGTTAGTTGTAAATGGAGTTGTTCCGTTACTTGTTGAACCAGAATGTATCCAACCAGTAGGAATAATCCATTTATAAATACTTGTTTCGCTATCATCAGGATATTTAATTGGGTCTATTGATATTGTCTGTTCAGTATCATCCCCGTAATTTATTGCTATGTCATTACCAGTTGGAGTATAATTAAATAAAGAATTAACTTTTACATCCAATGTGTCACGAATTACATTATTAGTATGTAAAGCAGATATTTTTTGTAATGTAACCTTTACTGAGATTTCTGCTGTTACTGTATCATCCCATTGAACAGTTACCCAAATATCCCCATTATAACCACCTGCTGTAATAGTCCCACCAACAACATTCCAATTCTCTGTTGATTCAATAAATACGCCTTGGGAATTTCCATATTCATCAACATATTCTCCTGAAATATCATAAGACTTAATTGATCCGGGGCAAGGAGATTCATCTCCCGACCAGTAAACACCGTACCATTGAGAAAAACTAAATGTAATAGAAGAGAAAAAGATTGTTAGAAACATTAATATGAATTTTATTGTTTTCATAATTTATTTTTATTTCAACTTAAAAAACCACCTGCTTTGCTGGTGGTAATGTCCTTGTGGCTTTGCCTGAATTCCATTCTGAGTTTTTCTATTTTTTTGTTTTGATTCTGCACAATTTAAATATGTTTAGTTGCGTATTGCCCCCTTTGGGGGCTCTTTAAAGCCACCTTCTAAGAAGGTGCGATTTTTACTGTTAAGATGATTGTTAAAAACTAAAACATAAAACCAATGCTGCACCTTGGTTTGTAAATCCAAATCTTAAATTATTTGAGGTAACATCATTTTGATTAAAATAGTAATAAGAAATACCAGGTGTTATTTCAGCTCCCAAACCTATTACTTCATTAAATGAATAGGTAAAACCCAATATGCCATTTAATGCGAACTGATATGACTGGTCAACTTTTTTATTTTTGAAGTTGATTTGACCTTGTAATTCAGTTCCGTAATAAACAGTCATTTTTTCATTAAGTTGTTTCGGAAATTCAATTCCAAAACCAATCCCTGAATTAAAATTTGTATTTGTATTTTCTTCATTTGAAACCTTAGAAGAACTTAAGCCTATAGAGAGTAAACTAATTCTGAAAAGTCTATTTTCATTTCCAAATTTATATCTCATTGAAAATTCATCGGTATTATAAGCCCCGATTTCTATTTTTTTTTGTTTCTCTTGAGAATATGAATTAATACTTGTTATTATCAACAATCCTCCCAAAATAGCTATAAGAGTATATTTAAAATTTATTTGAATCATAATATAAAAAATTAAAAAACAAAGCGAAGAACACTTTGTTGCATTAATAAAACTAAGATATATAATGGTAAAAGGTATTACCATGGGTGAGAGCGCATTAAGCCGGGTCTGTAGTACTACAATAACCTATTACAGTTTTTTTTCGGGGTTTAATAGCCTTGCTACCGACGGAGGGGTGTTGTTTGTTTTTTATTGTAAGGATTTGTTCATATAGAATTATTTAATGGGTTTATACATTGTTAGATGTTAAAGGTACAAATAAAGTTGCGTTGGGATGTGAAGAATAAATATGTTATATAACAAGATACGGTACGAATTACCTCAAAGAGAATGCTATACGACATACCTGCATTTGTAAAAAGAAAAGCGAGGGTTTCACTTAGAGTGAAGCCCTCGCTTGGTTAAAAATGTCGGGAAGCCGGACTTTCCAAGTCAGGCAAGAATGTCGGACTTGGGAAAGTCCGACTCCCATAAAAAATGCCATCTCCCTGTTTTCACAAAAAAATGGCATTTTAAATTTTGTCGCAGTACAACTATTTTTACAACTTTTTTTCAGTCTTCAAACTTCCATATTTTCTTTTTTTTCTTTCTGCCCACTGAGACTGAGACTGGATACTTTCTTCTAACTTCCAACTCTACTTAGCGTAAGTTACTGCACGGGTTTCACGAATAACAGTAATTTTAATTTGTCCCGGATAAGTCATTTCATCCTGAATTTTTTTCGAAATATCATATGAAAGTTGTTCAGAATCCTGGTCGCTCAGTTTATCTGCACCAACAATTACGCGTAACTCGCGCCCTGCCTGAATTGCATAAGTTTTCAAAACTCCCGGATA
>QMPG01000691.1 GCA_003648455.1 Bacteroidota bacterium | reverse complement strand
TCTAACCCGAGGCGTTGCCATCGGGCTAAATTAAATTGGGCTTTCAGCCCGGATTATAATGATTCTCCACAACTTTTTAAAGTAATCCGTTTTGCTTAAGCTCAACTTTAAACTTCTACGCCTTTTCTTTCAGCAAAAGCCTATCATATAATAATAAACCAACAACTGTTATTATTCCAATTCCTGAAATAACATACCAAATATTTGAAGGATGATATTTTTCCCAAAGCATATTTGTTAATGTCTGTTTGTCAACTCCAATCAGTTCAGCAGCTCTATTGAAATAATCGTTTTGTGTAAAATTAGCTGATATTTGTGGAATATCTAGTCCTCTGCTTGCCACTTCGGTTTTAAGTAGAGTAATTTTATCAGATACTGCTCCATATAAATTTCCTGATATTAATCCGGCGAAAAAATTCCCCCCTGCCATTGGAATAAATGAACATCCCATATATAAAGCTGTTTTACCTTCGGGTGCAATCTTCCCAATATACTCAGTAATTTTAGGAGAACTTGCCATTTCACCAACAGAAAACATAAAAATTGATAGAAATAAATAAAATCCGTTTTGTGTTGCAAAAGTTAAACCCATTCCGAAAGAACAAATAAAAATACCGGTAATCATTGTATTCAATGGTTTCCATTTCATCACTATTGATGATATTAATATCTGAAAAATAATAATATACCCGGCATCAATATCTGTAATTACCTCAGGAGGAATTAGTCCTTCTTTAGTTCCAATTGCAGCTACTAAATTTGGTGATATTGAAGCTATTGCATCATATATGACTGAAGTATTAATCCACTGGTCTATAAAAACAGGAAGTGTATAAAATAACTGATTATACATTGTCCAAAACCCGATAATTAAAAATAAAAAAATTACAAATTTAATATCCATCAATGTTTTGCCAATATTTTTTAATATAACAATAATTGAAGTTCTTAGTGTGTCATCATTCTTTTCTCTATCAGGTTCTTTGTAAAAAAACAAAACAATAATAAAGTTTATTGCAATCACTGCAGAGGATAAACTAAAAACATATTGCCAATTATGAACTCTCAACTTTGCAGCAATAAGTGGCGCTATGAAAGCTCCAATATTTACCATCATATAATAAATTCCAAATCCTATTGATGATGTTTCTTCATTTGTGGTTTTGCTTATAGTTGCAGCAATTATTGGTTTAAATAATGCTGCACCAAAAGCTACATATAAAAAAACAATAAACATTGAAGTGTAAGTTGTGAAACATCCCATCATATAATAACCTGTAGAAAGAATTGCAAAAGAAACTAGCAAAACTTTTTTATAACCTATTTTATCTGCAATAGCACCTGTAAAAACAGGCAGAAAATAAAGTATAGCAGTGCCAATTCCCATCATTAAACCTTTTTGCACTTGCGAAAATCCTAAAGCTCCGGTATCTCTCGAACCTGTTAAATACAGAGCAAAAACCATAAACATACCATACCATGCCCAACGCTCTAACAATTCCATTGTGTTTGCAGACCAAAACGTTTTAGGAAATTTCTTAAATACTCTACTTAATCCCATAGTTGATTTATTAATATATTAATGAATAAAAAAAATCAAATTATCTTATTCGTTAACCCGAAAAATTCATAATTTTTCTACGCTTAAGAATTACCAACAAATTTGGTGTTTTTAATAAGCCCCAATTTGGGTACTTCTAATGCGGGGTTTACTTGCGTGAGCTCACCGCCAGCTGGCGGTTCGGTTCCCGCTTTACTTCCCGCTATCCATCCAATTCACTTCGTTTTTGCATGAATAAAGCTGGTTAATTATTACACAATTTTTAAATGCCAAATATATTAAATAATTATCTGATAATAATAATTCATTAAATATATATTAAAAAAGGCTATCCATTTTTGGATAGCCTTTGAATAGCATGTTTTTAAAAACTATGAAATCTTAATTGTTCTTAAAGGTTTCTCTTTTGCTTCTTCCTTTTTAGGAATTAGAACTTGCAAAATTCCATCTTTATACGAAGCTTCAATTTTATCAGAATTTACACTATCAGGTAGAATAAAAGTGCGTTCAAATGAAGAATATAAAAATTCCTTTTTGATTACTTTTTCATTCTTTTCCTCCTTAGAATCTTTCTTCTCAGAAGAAATTTTTAGAATATCATTTTTAACATCAATTTTAAAATCCTCTTTTTTTAAGCCCGGTACTGCAAAGTCTATTTTGAATTCATTTTTATTCTCAGCAATATTTACCGAAGGAATTGTGTAATCATTTGATGTGTTGAAAAAATTTGATGGTTCGTTGTTGAAAAATTCATCAAACAAATTTGGCAACATTGTTCTGTTTCTTAAATTTGGTAACATTTTTTTGTCCTCCTATTTAAAGTTAATAATTAATTTTTAATGTTTGCTAAAACATATTCAATTAATATACCAACAGAAAAATGAAAACAAATTGTCACTAAATTTTACAATATCATGTCAATATGTCGTACAATATTATAAATATGCGACAAAATGGCATTAACTTAATATAAACAACTCGTAAATGAAATTGAAAAATAGGATAATTAGTGTCTGTCCATAAAGTTGCCATTGTTGTCATTTCGAGCGATAGCGAGAAATCTTGTTCCCTTACTGTGAGCGAGTTAGATTTCTCGCTATCGCTCGAAATG
>QMPG01000690.1 GCA_003648455.1 Bacteroidota bacterium | reverse complement strand
TTTTCTATTTCTTTTATTATTTGATCAGTATACTGGTGATTATCTTCAATAATTAGCAAATTCAGCTTTTTCTTATCCATAATTTGCTCCTATAGAAATTTAAATGTTCATTTATAATTTTTAGATGTTTAAATTTGAACTTGAAACTCCAATTATCATTAATCATTGAAATACTAACTAGTGCTTGAACGAAAAACTTTTAACTTATTTGATATAAAGTAGATAGTTATTAATGTTTTAAGTGAAGATTTTCAAAAATAATTTGAAATATCTTCAAACAAAGTAATATATCATTCTGATTTTTTCAGTAACATTATTAATTTATTGAAGTTAACACAAAAATCACAAAATTTAATAATATTCTTTATTACATTCTTAAAATTCATAAATTCGTGTAAATTTGTGTTAATTCGTGGCTTTAAAACTTTTCGTTCAATCACTAACTAATATTTACGGTTTGCTTAATTTTCTAAAAAAAGAGAGATTAGTTTAATTATGAAAATATTAATTTATAAACGAAAAATAAATATTTAATTATATTTAGTCAAGGAAATTGTCAAATGATTGGATAAATAAGATAAATAAACTGTTTCTCATTTCATTTTAAAATCAATACATATAAAGATTAATTGTTAAATATTGTGCTGAAATATACAGTGTAATCCAACCTCACTAAATTGATTGATTCTGAAAAAGTAAATCGCAAATAACATGCTCTGTTTATTGAGACTGCCCTCGACTTGCACGGTTTGCAACTCTGAAAAGGCTTCTTTCATTAATTCTTATTAGCACTTTCAGAGTAGTGTTCTTGTTTCAACCTTGAAAGTGTCAATGCAACTTCCGAATGTTTCGACTTTGTCGAATCTTCCGAATGTTGAGAATTTCTTTTAAAAACAATCGAAAATCAGCAAGCTGAACATTCCGATGTTTATCTATTTTGCATTTTTTTTGGGTTCGGGCATTTTAATGAGTTCTGATAATAATTTGATTTGAGATTTTTTAATGATACAAACAAAAGTAGTTTATTTTACTTGACAGTAAGAATTTGAATAAATTTTTAACAACATCGCTGAGCAATGTTAATCTAAGTTCTTTCATTAAGGATATGAGATATTGCCTGTTAGGGTATGTTTGGAAACGGGCATGCCTCCCGTGTTTGGAAAGGCGAGAAATATTTTTCTTGCCTTCTAAAAAAAATTAGGAGGTATTCAAATTGAAACAAGTCATTATTTTTTTTCTCATTGTAATCACTGTTCTAATAGGTCTTATTGGCTGTAGTGAAAAAGACAATAGTTCTACAACTCCCTCAAAAATTTTTGCTTACAATTTAGAACAGTTTGTATCAGTAGATTCAATTATAGTACTAATCAATGAAAACGATCAAGCTGAAGATGTCCCTTTCAGAAACATGTTTTCTATTCATGTATTAGCATCAGATGGTTGGAGCTGGCGTTCAAAAGGTTTGCGTGATCTTAGTTGGAAAGAATTCCAGAAAGGATATATTATTCCGGAAGATAAAGGCAGACTTTATTTTACAGATTATGTAAATCAGGGAGTTAATACATATAATGTAAAATATGCTCAAACAATTGATATTTTCCGAGCTATCGAAGTTGTTAAACCAAATGGGAATTCAGCAATTTACGAGTTGAATGCTCTGAACACAGAATCAATCAATAATTATGATGGGCAAACAGAAATGGCTATCAAGCTACAAAATTTGATTCCTGAAAATGAAATTACTTCAATTGATTCTATTCAGTTTATAGCTGCTGATGAATACAGTAAAACTTACTCTCCTGAAGAATTCAACGATTGCTACTGGTTATTTGAAACCCAAAGAACTATTTTCCCCAATTTCCCAGATATGCCTAATTCTAAGAAAAAATTCAAATTTCTTCAAATGATTATAGTCTTTGGAACACAACAAGATATCGAAGAACCTTTTGTATGCAATTTCTCAGAAAATCCTGATTTGACTTTTGAATTTCCAGATAATTATGATGATTTTGTTCATATTATTTGGAATCCGTGAGATTAAAAAATTTTATTAGAATTTCAAACATCACTAAAATATTTTAAAAAGCAAATCGTATATAAACATCGGAATGTTCAGCTTGCTGATCTTCCGATTGTTTTGTCAAAAGTACCTCATCATTCCGATGATTCAACAAAGTCGAAACATTCGGAAGTTGCAATGACACTTTCAAGGTTGAAACGTATCTCTCACTCTGAAAGTGCCAATGAAAAAGAATTTATGAAAGAAGCCTTTCCTTGAAAATGTCTCTTTCAAGAATAACATAGAAATTGACACTTTCAAGGTTGAAACGTATCTCTCACTCTGAAAGTGCTAATGAGAAAGAATTTATGAAAGAAGCCTTTTCAGAGTTGTATTTGTCGCTTCGACTCGACGAAAACAACTTTCGAGTCGAAACTCAGATGCTGAAGTTTGTTGTTAGATTTTTGGGGAACTAAATTTTGAGTTGCCATGAGATTTTTCCGTGTCTAATATATTTCTGTTCAGGAAATAATAAAAAAAATGAAGAAACTTTTAATAATATTGTTAATAGGATTTTTTTGTGTAAATATTTATTGTTTAAATCTTATAGATAATACTAATCGGTTTACTATTTCTCAACAAGATTTCTTAAAAATTAAGCAAGTATCTATTGA
>QMPG01000689.1 GCA_003648455.1 Bacteroidota bacterium | reverse complement strand
TATATAATTAATAACTTCTTCTGTATTCGAGAATATACAATAATCTTGATAAAATTTAATTGCACTATCAATATCTATAATATTATTTAATGCTTTATTAATGAAACCTGATAAATCATATTGAGATGAAAAAAGAATTTTTTTTGAAAACACATCAAAATTACAACGGAACTTACTTTAAAGATTCCTTATTTTATATGGCTTAGCTTAATATTTCTTATGTTTTGTAGCAACAGAATGTAAATAATAAGAATTTGATAATTATTGTTTTATCCTTGTTTTTGTAGAAACTATTCGTTATCTTTACAAAATGTATTTACAATTTAACAAAAGCAAAGGAAAAAACGGTAAAATATACCAGACAGTATTGTTATGCAAAAAATATAGAGACAAAGAAACAGGCAAGCCCAAAACAGAAGTTATCTTAAACTTGACCAAGCTAGGTTTAGATAACAAAACAATAACAGCTTTCAAAACATCAATTAACAAAACAAAGGGTATTCTTATTGATAGTCAGAGCATTGGTATTAAAAAGACTATAGATTTCGGTTTTGTTCATCTATTGGTTACAATAATGGATAGACTAAGAATAACAGAAACTTTAGATAAAGTTTCAGGTTTAAAAGCAAATATTATTAAGTTAATGATAATAGGAAAAATTGCAACAAAAGGAAGTAAGTTGCATATTTTCAATTGGATAAAACGTAATAATTATTTGCCGGAGCTATTAAATATCGACATCAAAAATCTTAAACTTGACGATTTGTATTCTGAATTAGGAGAACTTAGCAGAATGCAGTCAAAGATTGAAAAAAAGTGGAATGTTTATCATCGAAAGAGACATAAAGACATTTATTTATATGACATAACAAGCAGTTATTTTGAAGGTACACAAAATGAACTTTCTGCATTTGGCTATAATAGGGACGGCAAAAAAGGCAAAAAGCAAATAACCATTGGACTTATTACAGACAATAAAGGTTTTCCTTTAAAGATAGAAGTATTTGAAGGTAATAAGCTTGATTACAAGACAGTAAACGGTCAGTTAAAAGATTTAAAAGAACAATTTGGAGCAGATTCTATTGTTTTAATAGGAGATAGAGGAATGCGTATTCGTTTAAATTTAGAAGAACTATCTGAGGATGAACGTAGTAATATTTATTATATAAGTGCCTTATCAAGTAGCGAGATAAGGGCATTAATAAATGACAAAGTTATACAGTTAGAATTATTTTCAAAAGATTTAGTTGAAATAGAAGAAGCTGGAACACGATATATATTGTGTAATAATCCTGTTTTGCAAAAAGAGAAAAATCAAGTCCGTGAAAATTTAAAATCAAGATTTGAGCAAGAAGTAAACTCTATAAGAAAATCGTGGGATAAACGAAGAAAACAAAATTTAGATAATATACATAAGATAGAAAAGGGACATAAGAATAAGAAATTAGTAACATCTTTTACTCAAAAAAAACTTGACAATTATAAATATAGAGCTACAAAAGCTTTGAAGAAATATAAGATGTCAAAATTTTATACAATAACAATTTCCAATGATGAATTTAAGATTGACTACGAACTTGAAAAATATCAAGACCAAAAAAGCTTAGACGGAAAATATGTAATAGAAAGTACTGTTTCAAAAGAAGAGATGACTACAAAACAGGTCAGAGAAAAATATAAAGAACTACAAAATGTAGAACATGCTTTCAGAGATATGAAGACAGACAAATTAAATATCAGACCAATTTTTCATATAAATGAAGCTCAAACTAGAGGTCATGTTTTTGTGTGTATGTTTTCATATGCTATTGTTAAAGAGTTAGAAACAATTATTTATCCTTGGTTAAAAGAATATAATAAAAAAAATAATTGCAAATTATCATATCATGACATTACAGATGAATTAAATAATATTAAAGTAAGCGAACTGGAAATAGGACATAAAATGAAGAAAATTCTATTGCCGGAATTAAATCAAATCCAGAGTGAAATAACAAAATTGTTTAATCTCAAAATAGAGAATATTATGAAAACGTAGCTACAGAAGTCAAAAAAAATAAGCTCTAAGCCTTGTAAATCCTCGATTTATTCTAGTAAGTTCCGTTTTAAAATAATTTTTTTGCTAGCTTAAACGGGTTCAAACTGTTTAGTTTTAATGTAAATCTTATTCTTTCCCAATATGTATTTGTTAAATCATTAGTAATATTCGTTAGATCATTCGACATTGCCAATGGAAGGAATATCTGAAAAACATCTTTCCCAAGTGTAAGCTTCACACCGGCTTCCCAGGCAAAAGGATCAAGATCTGTATATCCCGGCACAGCTACTGATTTACCAAATGCAGCTGCATTAGCATATAGTTTTAAAGGAACTTGATCTGGTATTGGCAATGGTGATACAAGATTTAGAGAAACCAGCCATTCATTTGTTGACCCATGAGGTGTGTATGTTGAAAATGCACCATCATTTGGTATAAACTGATAGCTAAAAAAGTTTTTGTTTGGTATGTTTTCATATCTGCCTACAAAAGTTTCATTATATGTGTAATCTTCAGCACCGGTAGAACCACTTAATCTGAAATTATACAGAGATGATAAATTTTCTTTTTTGTGTAAGAATCCACCTGCAAACATTCTTATATTTAAGCCTTTTTTGTATTGATATATAATTTTGTA
>QMPG01000688.1 GCA_003648455.1 Bacteroidota bacterium | reverse complement strand
TTGGAGATAAATTAAGGCTTATTTGGATGGCATTGTGAAATAAAAAAAGCAGTATTGATATCTCAATGCTGCTTTTTGTTTGGTGAGAGATCTTTAATATTCAACCGTATGAGATTTCTCTCCATCAGCGTTCGACTGAGCTCACGCCGAAGTCCGACGGATCGAAATGAGCTGTGGCTGAAGTTTTGCAAAGGTTTTAGACCTATTGTATAAGACTCACCCGAATCTTTTTCTTTTTTAGTTTGCTATTGTTGACAGCTTGAATATCGTCAAGATAATTTTTTGGGGGATTATTATTGGATTTTTGTTATTCGAGTAAAATAATATAAAACTCCTAAAAGGGTTATTTTGATTGCCTTTTGATTAAGATGAATATGGTTTTGTAGCAATTGTAATTGTGTATAGCTTTTGCAGGAACCTAAATCAGATCGAAATATTTGTAAAATCAAATATCAAATGCTTTAATATTCTTATGTCAGGATGATAGGACTCATAATAAGAATTGAACAACTTATTAGATGTAAAATTTAAAATTTCGTTTTGCCTTTTGTCTTTTCTCAGTAAAGAGTTAATACCTTTTACGGTCTCGTCTGTTTTGCCTTCAAGAAGATATCCAATCAAACTACCATTTGCATATTTTTCAGAAACGAAATTGTTAATACCTGTGTTGATGTATCTACGTTTTAATGCGGAACTGTTTTGTTTTAGATTTTTTGCTTCAAAGAAGTACTCATATTCATCACTTTTAGCAAAAGTAGACAGCCTAAAATCTATTCTGGGAAACTTACTAGAAAACCCTTTTACTTTTCTGATATCCTTAGGGATATGTGATTCGACGTTTGTTGAAACTTTCCATTTTTTCCTTATCGGATTTTCTTTTATGTGTTTATGCAATTCGGAAGAAATATCGTTTTCATTCCAAACCAATTGTATTACTTTTTCACCTAAAGATATTTTGTATGCTTCAATTATTAACCAAAAGCATTTTTGCTCAAAAGCGTTTCTGAATTTGTTGTAAACAGTTGTATTCAATGCCATCATCAATTCCCATTTAAGATTTCAAGAATTAACTCGGATGCATCTTCCAATGCCATTGACTGCGACCAGAATCTACGTTGGTTCGGGCGAATAATAAAGATATCGTCTCCTGTTTTATAATTCAGTTTCTTTCTGAAATAAATATTGCTTGATTTTTCTTTCCACAAATGGTTGTCTATTTTTTTTAATTCATCATCAATAAACTCTCTAGAGGTAACAATTTCTTTTTGCTTATTAGCAAAAGAAAGCTTAATCATCATCAGAGGTGTAAAACGATTAATGTTATAGACCGTAGCATTTGCAAATAAATCCTCACTTTCAAGAAAATCATTGAGTTCAGTACTTATTGTCTCTCCATATTTTATTAGTTGTTCTTGCAGTATAGGATATAATGCAATAGATTTTTCTTGTTTGTGAAATAAGTCAACAGAGAAAGATATTGTGTCTGAAATACGGACTATATTATTTAAAGAAAGATTATAAAGTCTATTTATTTTCGATTCCCAATACTGAAAGTCAAAATGGTTCTTGTTCTGATTAAGCATTGAAATTTTTTGGTCAAAACTAATATCAGAAAATTGTGTTTTTTTTAAATCATCAAGCGATAATTCCGTGTATGGAAAATTTAGGTATTCTGTTAAAACTATTCTGTCTCTTTCTATTCCCCAAGAAGAGGATGTTAGAAAGAAAAAATAAGTCGCAAAATTAGAATTGAATGTAATCACAATAGATTTTAATTTTTCAGCTTCATTAGTTGAAAATCCATATACTGCTTTGTTGTAATGTACATCGTAGTCGAAGTAACTTGACAAAATATTTTTATTTGTAATCCCTTCTTTGATTACTGCTAATGGCTGTTTAAACAATTTTAAATTATTACTCCTAAACTCCTTTTTAATTTGTACAGTGTTATTTATGGGAGTGTAATATTTTTCAATCTTAGCTGTACCCATATGACTACCTTCAATAAAAACCTTATTATTTTCATTTTCTTTTGGGTGTAGACCAGAACCATATTCAATGTTATTATTGATTAAATAAGTTTTGAAATTACTATGTTCTTTTCTTAATCTATCCGTTAACAACCAATCATTCATACCTCCCCACATTGCAATTTTCCAAATTTTGGTGTCGGGTTTCTTACATTCTTCTCTTGGTAAAAATTTTAAATCGGTAAAATCTATATTTAATCCATCTATTACATTTGATTTAATAAATGTTTTTGGAGCATAATATGTAATTTTATCAGACGGTGTTTTAGGTTGTTCTTTTTGGTAAAATACAATGCTTATAGGTCCCGTTGCATCTCCAAAAAGCTGTCCCCCAAAATTTTTCTTTGCATTGCGAAGAATTGAAAAGTTGAAAACCTTTTCAACATAGCATTTATTAAATAACCATTCTCTGAACTTCTGATAAGTTCCGCCTGTATTGGTTAAAACTTTGGTGTTGAATATTAAAGCTATTTCTCCTTCGGGAGCAAATTTTGTTGCCTTATGTAAAAATGGTAAAACCATTTCTTTGGCAAAATTGTATTTGTCACAATAGCTACGAACTGCTTCTGATAAATCTGTAGTTCCAAATGGGGGATTCCCAACTATTAGCGCGAAATTTTGCAGTTTGTTTTCCTTTGATAAATC
>QMPG01000107.1 GCA_003648455.1 Bacteroidota bacterium | reverse complement strand
TTGGGGTTTTTTAAACCCCAAATTTGGGTACTTCTAATGCGGGGTTTACCGCTTTACTTTCCACTATCCATCGCTAATTCATGCAATTCACTTCGTTTTTGCATGAATAAAGCGGGCTAATTTTAAATTGACCCATTGACCCGTCTTTTCGGAGTGGATTCAAGATTAAAAATTGTAAAAAAAAGCCTCTCTAAAAGAGAGGCTTAAGTTGTCCGACCAGGGCTCGAACCTGGACTCTTATGGACCAAAACCATACGTGTTGCCAGTTACACCATCGGACAATTAATGTTTGAGTGTGCAAAATTAACAAAAAATTTAATTTATCAAACAATTTTTATTAATTTTTATTGATAGAATAATTTATACCAATTTTTTATTATATATTCGCTAAAAATTTAACTAATGAGTCCACTTCGAAAAATGTTTTTCGTCATTACGAACAGCCTGTCCCGAAAATTGGGAATAGTGAAGCACCACCTACATGTTGATTATCAACAGATTGCTTCGGGCTTTGCCCTCGCAATGACGGCTATGAAGCCTTTTCGGAGAGGACGCACTAATTAAACCAGAAAGAATCTATAAATATAGATTCATACAAAATTACCGAACATTAATTTACTAAAAACAAGCAATTTATGGAATTTAAACAAATGAAAAAATACAACTTTTATAACAACATTATTGGCTGGGGAACATTTTTAATAGCAGCTTTTGTTTATTTAAGCACAATTGAACCAACAACAAGTTTCTGGGACTGCGGTGAGTTTATTGCCACTTCATTTAAATTAGAAGTTGGTCATCCTCCCGGAGCACCATTATTTATGATAATAGCCCGCTTTTTTTCTCTCTTTGCCAGTGATAATGCGCATGTTGCAATTATGATAAATTCAATGTCTGCCCTCGCAAGTGCATTTACCATAATGTTTTTATTTTGGACTATAACACATCTTGCAAAAAGAATAATTGTAAAAAATAACGAAATAACAACCGGTAATATAATCGCAATTTTAGGAAGCGGATTGGTTGGAGCTTTGGCTTATACTTTTTCTGATTCTTTCTGGTTTTCTGCTGTTGAAGGGGAGGTTTATGCATCATCGTCATTATTTACAGCAGTGGTTTTTTGGGCTATTTTAAAATGGGAAGATGTAGCCAACGAGAAGCATGCAAATCGTTGGATTATTTTAATTGCATACCTTATGGGACTGTCAATTGGCGTGCATCTTCTTAACTTGTTAACAATTCCCGCAATAGTATTTATTTACTATTTCAAAAAATATGAAGTTACAAAAACAGGATTAATAAAAACCTCAATTCTTTCATTATTTATTTTAGGTATAACGGTTTATGGAGTAATACCGGGAGTAATAAAACTTGCCTCTTATTTTGAACTTCTTTTTGTTAACGGATTTGGTATGCCATATAATTCAGGCGTTATTTTTTACACAATCCTATTAGTCAGTCTAATAGTGTGGGGGTTACACTATACCACAAAACACAAAAAGGTTATTTTAAATACAATTATTCTTGCTTTTACTGTAATTTTAATAGGATATTCATCATTTGCAATGATTGTTATTCGTTCGGCAGCCGATTTACCAATGGATGAAAACAACCCGGAAAATGTATTTTCTTTATTGGCATATCTTAATCGTGAGCAATATGGCGACCGACCTTTAGTTAAGGGACAGTATTTTAATTCCCCATTAGACAAAGAGAACCCATATACAGACAAAACAACTTATATAAAAAAAGATAAAAAATATGTTTTAGTAAAAATCGGACAATCATATAATTACGACAAACGGTTTACTACATTATTCCCACGCATGTACAGTTCTCAAAAACCAGAACACATTAAAACATATAAAGAGTGGGCAAAGATAAAAGGAACACCAATAACTATTACAAACCGACAAGGAGAAAGAGAAACGATTAACAAGCCTACTTTTGGTGAAAATCTTAAATTCTTTTTCAAATACCAATTAGGTTACATGTATTTTAGATATTTTATGTGGAATTTTGCCGGTCGTCAAAATGATATTCAGGGTCATGGTGATAATATTAACGGCAACTGGATAAGTGGCATTAATTTTATTGATGATGCAAGATTAGGCCCACAAGAAAACCTACCTCAAAGCATGTTAAACAATAAAGCACGCAATAAATATTATATGTTGCCTTTATTACTCGGTTTAATCGGTTTGTTTTTTCAATATAAAAAAGACGGCAAGAATTTTTGGGTAGTTTCGTTACTATTTATTTTAACCGGCATTGCAATTGTTGTTTATCTAAATCAAACTCCTCAACAACCACGCGAACGCGATTATGCCTACGCCGCATCATTTTATGCTTTTGCCATTTGGATTGGACTCGGAGTGCTTGCAATTCATGACTTGCTGAGTAAAAAAACTCCTGCAAAACTTAGCGCAATATTAACAACTATTTTGTGTCTTACTTTTGTTCCCGGAATTATGGCCAGCGAAAACTGGGACGACCACGATAGATCTAATCGTTACACAGCACGCGACTTTGCTTCAAACTATTTAAAATCTTGTGCAAAAAACGCTATTATTTTCACAAATGGAGATAACGACACCTTCCCTTTATGGTATGCTCAGGAAGTTGAGGGAATTAGAACAGACATAAGAGTTGTGAACTTAAGTCTTTTACAAACAGACTGGTATATCGACCAAATGAAACGTAAAGCTTACGACTCGGAAGCAATTCCTTTTTCACTTACTTACGATAAATATATTCAAGGAACACGAGACATTGTTTATATTATTGAAAGAATAAAAAATCATATAGATTTAAAAGAGGCAATAAAATTTGTTGCTGACGATAATCCTAAGACAAAAATACCTCAAGCTCCTGATTTAGATTATTTCCCATCTAAAAAATTCAGTATTTCTGTTGATTCGGCAAAAGTTGTTTCAAACGGAACTGTTAACCCAAAAGATGCTGATAAAATTGTTAAGTCTATTAAATGGGACATAAAAAAAGATTATGTTTTAAAAAACAGCTTGATGGTTCTCGACCTTTTAGCAAATAATGATTGGGAACGCCCAATTTATTTTGCTATTACCGTTGGCTCCGATAACTATTTGCGACTTGAAGACTATTTCCAATTAGAAGGATTAGCCTACAGACTGGTTCCCATAAAAACAAAAAGCAAAGACGGACAAGTTGGAAGAATTGCTACCGATATTATGTATGATAATATGATGAACAAATTCAAGTTTGGTGGAATTAATGATTCAACAGTTTATCTTGACGAGAACAATTTAAGAATGACAATGAATCTAAAAAGCAATTTTGCTCGCTTGGCAAATGCTCTTATCGACGAAGGCAAAAAAGATTCGGCTATTGCTGTTCTTGACAAATGTATGGATTTAATGCCCGACAAGATAGTTCCTTTCGATTATTTTAATATACTTATTATTGACAGTTATTACAAAGCAGGAGAATATAAAAAAGCTAATAATATTGCTAAACGATTATCGGAAATAACTCAAGACAACTTACAATACTTTTTATCTTTACCAAAAAAGTATCAGTCATCAAACGAATATGAAATAAGAAAAAACATGTCGATAATGCAAGAGTTGACAAGGCTTTCCAGATTATACGAACAAAATGAGTTAAGCACTAATTTTGAAAAAAATTTTAGAATGTTGTTTACTAAATACTATACAAAATAATTAAAAATTATTTAAGCTACTACAAATGAATGTATTATTGTTAGGTTCGGGAGGCAGGGAACATGCTCTTGCCTGGAAAATTTCACAAAGCAATAAATTAAAAAAACTTTTTATTGCCCCTGGTAATGCCGGCACTTCAACAATTGGAGAAAATATTAATGTTGATTCAAACAATTTTTCAGATGTTAAGAAAATTGTACTCGAAAAAAACATCGAGCTTGTAGTTGTTGGTCCTGAAGATCCTTTAGTAAAAGGCATACAAAACTTTTTTATTGAAGATGATGAGCTTAAAAATATTCCGATAATAGGTCCGGGGAAAATTGGAGCACAACTCGAAGGAAGCAAAGAATTTGCAAAAAAATTTATGTTAAGGCATAATATACCGACAGCCAAATATTTAAGTGTATCATCGGAAACAATAGAGCAGGGAATAATTTTTTTAAAACAACTCTCTCCGCCCTATGTTTTAAAAGCTGACGGCTTAGCTGCCGGTAAAGGCGTTTTAATTTTAAATTCTTTATCTGAGGCAACTCAGGCATTAAACGAGATGCTAAACGGCCAGTTTGGAGAAGCAAGTAAACGTGTAGTTATTGAAGAATTTTTAACAGGAATTGAAGTGTCTTTTTTTGCTGTTACTGATGGCAACTCATACAAAATATTGCCTGAAGCAAAAGATTATAAAAAAATTGGCGAAAACGACACAGGATTAAATACCGGTGGGATGGGTGCAATATCGCCGGTTGCTTTTGCAAACAATGAATTTAAACAAAAGGTAGAAAAACAAATTATTATTCCTACAATAACCGGATTAAAAAAAGATAAAATCGACTACAAGGGCTTCCTCTTTTTTGGTTTGATGAATGTTGACGGCAATCCTTTTGTTATTGAATACAATGTGAGATTAGGAGACCCTGAAACAGAAGTAATTTTACCTCGCATAAAATCTGATATTTTAGATCTTTTTGATGGCGTTGCAAATAATTGCCTAAATAATAAAACATTACAAATATCAGACGATACAGTTAGCACTATAATGTTAGTGTCTGGCGGATATCCTGAGGCATACGCGAAAGGAAAAGAAATAAAAAATATTGATTCGGTGAACGACAGTATCGTTTTTCATGCTGGAACAAAAACATCAGACAATAAAATTATTACAAACGGAGGAAGAGTATTAGCAATAAGTTCGTTTGGAAAAAATAAGAATGAAGCATTATCTAAATCATATAAAAACGCTGAAAAAATAATTTTTGAAGGTAAATATTACAGAAAAGATATTGGTTTTGATTTATAAATCTTAAAATTAACAGAAATGATACTTAGTGTATTAAAAAAACAACACCCTTATATGATATTTGTTATTCCTATAATAGCTTTTATTATATGGAGTAAAACACTATTTTTGCATACCAATTCAAGCATCAATTTTAAAACAATGCCTTTTTTTGATGGCGTTTTAAAATTAATCCCCGAAAACTCCACCCTATCTGTTATAATAGCCATTATACTAATAATAATTCAAGCATATATTATTATCAGATTAAATTTTCAATATATGTTTTTGAGTGTGAGAACATATTTACCGGCTGTTTTTTTCATAATTATTTGTAGCCTTTATATTCCACTTCAAACTTTACATCCGATTATAATAGGAAATCTTTTTTTCATATTAGCATTCGACAAAGCATTAACAAGCAACAAAAAACGCAATTTGCTATCGAACTACTTTATTTCCGGTTTTTTATTATCTATAGGAAGCTTGTTCTATTTTAACCTGTTATTTTTTCTACCCATTATATGGATTAGCAAAATAATTTTGAGAGGTTTTAATTTCAGAGAATGGTTTATATCAATTATTGGTTTAGCTACACCGTACTTCTTTTTAATATTTTATTATTTTTATTTTGATAAATTTGATTTATTTATTCAGGTATTATCTGAAAACTTATTCTTTAATAACGATATTCCAACATTAAACTTCAGTTATATAATTTTATTTTCATTTGTTGGATTCTTAGTATTAATTTCTTCATTTTATTTACTATCAACAATTAACACAAAAAAAATAATTACTCGTAAATATTTCAAAGTATTATTTTGGCTGTTTATTTTTTCTTCTGTTTTATTTGTTCTAGTTTATTCTGCATCTATTGAAATTATTGTAATTTTAGCCATTCCACTTTCTTTTATTATCGCAAATTACTTTGCTTCAACAAGATCGAAATGGTGGAGCGAAAGTTTATTCACAATTCTTATTTTATTAATAGCCTTTGTAATAATTTTTAATTAAAAAAGTCGCTCTTATATCTTGCTAATAATAAGGCAAGTAAAAAAAACTTTAATTTTTATTTCATTTTTATTTTGAGAAATAATTTTTTTATTTACTTTTGCGTTGCCAAACCGTAATGGGGTGCCATAGCTCAGTTGGTAGAGCAATGGACTGAAAATCCATGTGTCCCTGGTTCAATTCCAGGTGGCACCACATAAAAAAAGATTGAAGAAATTTTCTTCAATCTTTTTTTTGTTTATTTAAAATTACTTATTCTTACTTATTCTCCTTCAGGTTTTTGTAAACCTGCAGGTCCAACATATTCAGCTTCCCCAAAACCAAGTATCGGGTAAAAAATAATTGATAATAAAAGTAACCCAATTGTAAAGCCAACGCCTTTACCAAAACTCTTTGAAAGAAGATTTACCATCCAAATTCCAAAAATTACGTTAAGCCCGGGAACTAATAATAAAAGCAACCACCACCAAGGCTTTCCTACTATTCTTAATAATACTATTATGTTATAAATAGGAATAATACATGCCCATCCGGGTTGTTTTGCTTTTGTGTAAATTTTCCACAGAGCTGCTATCAAAAAAATAATGATAGCCAAATAAATAATGATACCAAAGATACCAACTGATTGCGCATTTTCCATGTTTCGTTTTTTTTAATTAATTGCCTACTCTAAACAGTTTTCGGCTTCCCTGAAAAATTATATTGAATAAAAAACCAATCCCTTTTTAAATTCATTTTACCAAATATACAATTTTTTTGCAAAGCCAAAAAAAAACAATCAGTATGCGCCTGCTATAATTTAAAAAAAATCAAAAAAAAGTCGCCAAAATATGACGACTCTTTTTAAATATTTTATAAAAATTGAAAAACTATTCAACAGTTGCAGGTTCTTGAACTTGTTCTGCATTTTCCTCAACTGCAGGAGTTTCTTCGGTTACTATTGTCATTTCATCAATTAAATTAGTTGCACCTGCAAACTTATCAATAACAAATAACACATAACGAATATCAACATTCACACATTTAACATATTCTTTATCGAAAGCAACATCGCTACTCATACCTTCCCAGTTTGAATCAAAAGCAATACCAATTAATTGTCCTTCGCCATTAATAACAGGGCTTCCTGAATTTCCACCTGTAATGTCATTATCAGTAATAAAACAAAGATGTAAAGTACCGTCGGCATCACCATATTGTCCATAATCTTTTGCATTATAAAGATCTTTCAATTTTTGTTTAACAACAAACTCATGATTGTTAGGATCTTCTTTTTCCATAACACCTTTTAAAGTAGTGTAATAATCATAATGAACAGCGTCTTTTGGGTAATAGTCACCAACTTTACCATAAGTTAAACGCATAGTTGAGTTAGCATCAGGATAAAAAGCTTTGTTTTTGTCCATTTCTAACAAGCCTGCTTCAAATAAACGCTCACCTTTATACAATTGTGAATTAAACTCTTTAGAAGCTGCATAAATCTCACGATATTTATTAATAACTGACTTCATCATTATGTATGCAGGATCTTTTGCTATCACTTTTTTATTGGGTTTAGATAGAAATGCATTTAATCTGTTTTGGTCAACAAAAATTGATTTTTTGTAAAGATAATCAGCAAATTTCTCAACGCTTCCTTTAAATTTTTTGTTAATTAAATTATAGAAGTCAGGGTGAAATTCTTTTGGAACATCTTGATAGTACATATTTATTAAAGCAACAAAAACTTTTTTATCTGTAGTAACACTATAATCTTTAAAAAAGTCTTTAGCCTGAGCCTTTAATTTTTCAACACCGGCATTTATTAAATTAGTGCTGTCTGGAGAATTATTAAGCAAATGATTTAACTGACCACCTTTCATGGCAAAACGAACAACTTCTGTTCCACCAATCATTGTTTCATAAAGATATTGAACAGCGTTATTATACTTTTCTGAATTTTTATAAGCTTCTTCAATTAAATTTAATGCCTCACCATATTTTTCTTTTCTTTGAGGATCTAAATTAACCCAATCAGTAAAGCGAGCTTCTAATTTTTGTTTTTGCTCATAAACCTTAAGTCTTTTTAAACCTTTATTTTCACCAATTGAATATTTCCAGTAATTACTTGAACGAGCATATTTTGAAGAATATTGAATGCGAATTTTGTCGCTTGTGCTCATATCTTCTTTCCAGATAGATTGTTTTTTGCCTCTGATTTTAATTCTATTAGGATTTTCTTGTTCAATTGTTTCTTTAACACCCCAAGAAGTTAAAAAACGTTGTGTGCTTCCCGGATAACCAAGAATCATAGCAAAATCACCATTTTTAACTCCTTTTAAAGAAATTGGCAAATGATGTTTTGGATGAAATGGAACATTCTCTTCTGAATATTCAGCCGGTTTTCCGTCAGGAGAACAATAAATTCTAAACATACTGAAATCTCCAGTGTGACGAGGCCACATCCAGTTATCGGTATCTGAACCAAATTTACCGATTGATTCGGGTGGAGCACCAACAAGACGAATATCTTTAAACGTTTCGTAAACAAACAAATAATAATAATTACCTTTGAACATACCGTTTACTTTAGCGTTATAAAAAGTACTATCTGTTGCTGCTTTTTCAATAACTTTTGCAATTGAATCAACAACAGCTTCACGTCTTGCTTCAGGCATTGTATCATTTAATTGCGATATAATTCTTTCAGTAACATCTTCAACTCTAATTAAGAAAGAAGCTGTTTTTCCGGGATTTGCAAGCTCTTCTTCTCTTGATCTTGCCCAAAAACCATCGGTTAAATAATCGTGTTCTGTTGAACTGTGTGCTTGAATTTCCCCGTATCCACAATGATGGTTTGTCAATAATAATCCGTCAGGAGAAACAACTTCAGCAGTACAACTACCATGATCTAATGCAAGTATTGCATCTTTAATACTTGAATGGTTAATGCTATAAATATCTTCGGCTGATAATTTAAGCCCCATTTTTGTCATTGTACCAATATTATATTTTTCAAGAAGTATTGGTAACCACATACCCTCATCAGCTTTTAATGAAAAGCTAAAGAATAATGATGATACAATAAATAACGAAATAAATTTTTTCATTTTTATTTTTTTTCTGAGTTTGGGATTTCCTACTTTCCCAAACTTTGATTAAACAATTACATTTATCATGTAGGATTGATAAAAACTATATATTTATTATAAAAATTTTGTGTGCAAATTAAATGATTAATAAGTATTTTACAAAGATAATCTTTTGTTTTAAAATATCA
>QMPG01000106.1 GCA_003648455.1 Bacteroidota bacterium | reverse complement strand
TTACTCTGTTATTATAAAAATGGTGAATTATTGTATCATAATCCTAATTTTGAATCTTCTTGTTACATAAATACTTTAGGTATTAGTGATAATAAGATTTCAGGCTTAAAGGTTTACCAAAATTCGGCAACCAACAAACTAATTATAAAAATACCTGAAACATATAAAGATGTTAGTATAACTATTTATAACCTTCTTGGTAAAAAAATTCTACAGACCAAAATTAATTCACTATCAAGCCAATTAGCTTTGACTGATTTAAACGCCGGAGTGTATTTATATTTAATTAAAAACAATAGAAAAATTTTAAGCTCCGGTAAAATAATTATTAACTGGTAATTTAATTTATTCAAAAAATTTAATAACATTAAATTTTCCTGCCAGTTTATAAAAAAAAAGGGTTACAACAGAATAAACCATATAAAATAAAAAATGTTTAATTAATATTTAACAATATAAAAAATATTGTAAAAAAATCTTAAATTTGTAGGTTTTGATATTGAAATATAAAATAAGTAATTAAATATAACTAATGAGTATAATAAACAACGTATTATCACAATTATTTGGTAATAAATCGGAAAGAGATAATAGAGAAGTAATGCCTGTTGTTAATCGCATTAAAGAAGAATATGAGAAACTACAGTCGTTAACAAACGATGAGTTAAGACAAAAAACAGAGGTCTTGAAAAATAAAATTTCAGACTATGTTGCTGAAGATAAAAGCAAAATTTCTCTATTAAAAAATAGTATTGAAAATAATGAAATAAATGTAAGCGAAAAAGAAAAAGTTTATGCAGAAATCGATAAACTCGATAAAGAAATCGATAAGAAATATGCTGAAATTTTAGACCAGATACTTCCCGAAGCTTTTGCTGTTATGAAAGACACAGCAAGACGATTTAAAGAAAATGAAGAGATTGTTGTAACTGCCACTGATTTTGACCGTGACCTTGCAGCAACTCATGATTTTGTTGATATTGACGGTGAAAAAGCTATCTATTACAACACATGGCTTGCAGGAGGAAATGAAACTACATGGGACATGGTGCATTACGATGTTCAGTTAATTGGTGGTATTGTTCTCCATAATGGTAAAATTGCCGAGATGGCAACAGGTGAGGGAAAAACATTGGTTGCTACTTTGCCCGTATTTCTAAATGCAATGACTCATCGTGGAGTTCACATGATTACTGTTAACGATTATTTGGCAAAACGTGACTCTGAATGGATGGGCCCTTTATATCAATTTCACGGACTTTCAGTAGATTGTATCGACAGACACGAGCCCAACTCCGATGCTCGTAAAAAAGCATATAATGCAGATGTTACTTTTGGTACAAACAACGAATTTGGTTTCGACTACCTTCGCGATAATATGGCTCTTAACCCTGAAGATTTAGTTCAGCGTGAGCATATATATTCAATCGTCGATGAGGTTGACTCTGTTTTGATTGACGATGCAAGAACTCCTCTTATTATTTCAGGTCCTGTACCTAAAGGCGACACTCACCTTTTTGACGAATTAAAACCTAAAGTTCAAAAATTATATGCTGCCCAACGAAATTTAGTAACTCAAATTTTAGCCGATGCAAAAAAACTAATTACCGAAGGAGATACCGAAAAAGGTGGTTTGCTCCTACTAAGAGCATTTAAAGGTTTACCAAAAAATAAACCAACAATTAAGTTTTTGAGTGAACAAGGCATTAAAGCATTAATGCATAAAACCGAAAATTTTTATATGCAAGACAATAATAAAAACATGCATCTTGTTACCGATGACTTATATTTTATTATTGAAGAAAAGCTCAATTCCATTGAATTAACCGAAAAAGGTATTGACTTAATAAGTGGAGATACCGACGATCCTGAATTCTTCATTTTACCTGATATTGGAGGACAAATAGCTGAAATTGAAAACTCTGACCTTAACAAATCTGATAAACTTGCAAAAAAAGATAATTTATTACAAGAATATGCTGTTAAATCAGAACGCGTTCATACAATAAATCAATTGCTTAAAGCTTACGCATTATTTGAGAAAGATGTTGAGTATGTTGTTATTGATAATAAAGTAAAAATTGTTGACGAGCAAACCGGTCGTATTATGGAAGGTCGCCGATATTCTGACGGTTTACATCAGGCAATTGAATCGAAAGAAGCTGTTAAAGTTGAAGCATCAACCCAAACATTTGCAACCATTACTCTGCAGAACTATTTCCGCATGTATAAAAAGCTTGCAGGTATGACAGGTACAGCTGAAACAGAAGCAGGTGAACTTTGGAATATTTATAAATTAGACGTTGTTGTTATCCCAACAAATAAACCAATAATACGTGATGACCAACAAGATTCTGTTTATAAAACAGCTCGCGAAAAATATAATGCAGTTATTAACGAAATAGTAGATTTAGTAAATCATGGAAGACCTGTTTTAGTAGGTACTACTTCTGTTGAAATATCTGAATTGCTTAGCCGAATGCTTAAAATGCGAGGCATAAAACATAATGTATTAAATGCAAAACTACACCAACGAGAAGCTGAAATTGTTGCACAAGCCGGTCAATCACAAATGGTTACTATTGCAACAAATATGGCAGGTCGTGGTACTGACATAAAATTAAGCCAACAAGTACGCGATGCAGGAGGTCTTGCTATTATTGGTACAGAACGTCATGAATCACGTCGTGTCGATCGCCAGTTAAGAGGTCGTGCCGGACGTCAAGGAGACCCTGGTTCTTCTCACTTCTTTGTATCATTGGAAGATAACTTAATGCGAATATTTGGTTCTGACAGAATAGCTAAGATGATGGACCGAATGGGTCTGAAAGAAGGCGAAGTAATTCAGCACTCAATGATTTCTAAATCAATTGAAAGAGCACAAAAAAAAGTTGAAGAAAATAACTTTGGTATTCGTAAACGATTGCTTGAATATGACGATGTTATGAACTCTCAACGTGAGGTAATTTATAAACGAAGAAGACATGCACTCTATGGAGAGCGTCTTACTGTTGACATTGCCAATATGATGTATGATGTTTGCGACAGCATTGTTAATGATTGTCACGGAAATGTTGAATTTGAAGATTTTAATTTTGAACTAATAAGATTATTGTCAATAGAATCTCCCATTGACGAAAAATTCTACATGCAAAAAAATCCTGATGAAATAACAGAAAAAGTTTATTCAACTGTACTTAATGCATATAAAAGAAAACAAGAAAATATATCAAAACAAGTTTTTCCTGTTATTAAAGATGTATATGAAAAAAGAGCAGAATCGTTTGAGAATATTGTTGTACCTGTTTCTGATGGCACCAAAATATTCCAGATTGTTACAAATCTAAAAAAATCATACGAAACAAACGGCTCAGAAACAATCAAATCGTTTGAGAAAAACTTAATGTTACTTTACATTGATGAAGCATGGAAAGAACATCTAAGAGAATTGGACGACTTAAAACAATCTGTTCAAAATGCTTCTTACGAACAAAAAGACCCTTTATTAATTTACAAATTTGAATCTTTCGAGTTATTTAAAACAATGCTCGATAAAATTAATAAAGATGTTACTTCTTCTTTAATGAAAAGTCATATTCCGTTACGTCAATCCAGTGAGGTTGAAGAAGCAAATACTCGTAAACGACTTGACTTAAGTAAATTCAAAGAAAGCAGATCCGACGACACAAGCACAAGCACAAATAAAGAAAACAAAAAAGCACAACCTGTTAGATCTGAGAAAAAAATTGGAAGAAATGATCCTTGCCCTTGTGGTAGCGGAAAAAAATATAAAAATTGTCATGGCAAAATTCAATAATAAATTTAAGCTTAAAATAGCTTCTTTTAGCCTTAAAAAAAAATTAAAAAAGACTGTTAGAACAAGACAGACTATTAACCTAAATAATGCAAAATCGATAGGTATTATTTATAATGATAATGAACAAAAATCAAACGAAATAATTAAAGAATTTGTCAGCTTTTTATCACAAAAAGACATTCAGGTTTATGTTGTTGAATTTATTAATAAAAAAATAAAATCGGAAAATTACATAAAAAAGAAAGGTTTTAATTATTTTTCTTTAAACGATTTAAACTGGTTTTACAAACCAAAATCAATTATTGTTGATGAGTTCATAAATAATGACTTTGACATATTAATTGATTTGAGTTTAAACAATAATTGCTTTCCTGTTCAATATATTAATGCATTATCTAAAGCAAAATTTAAAATTGGTAAATTTTATGAAACACCTAACTTTTACGATTTTATGATTAATATTGACAGTAATAATGATTTAAGTTTTTTTATTGAGCAAATAAAACATTATCTTTCTATGATAAATAGTAAATGAAACACTCCACGAAGTGTTGTGGGTAGGCTATGATAAGTAAATTTTATCACACTAAGGAATTATTATATAATGAAATTGGAAATTGAGAATTAGGAATTAGAAAAAAACTTCTTTTTAGTAGCATAATTTCAAATATCTAATTTCTAATTTCATCATTAATTATCAACAATATAATTTTAATGTATTTATATGCATTTTGAAAACAGGGTTTTCGAAGTGGGCTAAATTTTTTAATTTTCAACTTTATAACTAATATCATGGATTTAAAAAAATTAACAGGAACAGGTGTCGCAATAGTAACTCCTTTTAGAAAAGATGGTAGCATTGATTTTAAATCACTTGAAAAACTTATTGAGCATATTATTAAAAATAATGTAGATTTCATTGTTGCATTAGGCACAACCGGCGAGGCTGTTACATTAACAAACGATGAAAGATTTGCAGTTGTTAATTTTATTAAGGAAACTGTTGACAATAGACTTCCTATTGTTTTGGGTCTAGGTGGCAATAATACTAGTAAAATTGTTAACGATATAAAAAACACTGATTTTGAAGGTATTTCTGCTATATTGTCTGTAGCACCATACTATAATAAACCAAACCAAAATGGTCTTTATCAACATTATAAAACAATAGCTTCGGTATGTCCTATCCCGATTATTCTATACAACGTTCCGGGAAGAACAAGTGTTAATATTAGTGCTGAAACAACCCTTAAATTAGCAAACGAATTTGATAATATTATTGCAATAAAAGAAGCTTCGGGCAATTTGCCACAAATAATGCAAATAATAAAAAACCGCCCAAAAGATTTCTTAGTACTCTCAGGCGACGATGCATTAACATTACCTATGATATCTCTTGGTGCAAATGGTGTAATTTCAGTAGTTGCAAACGCATTTCCAAAAGAATTTTCTAGTATGGTTAATTTTGCCCTTAAAGGTGATTTTAATTCTGCTAAGAACCTCCACTATAAATTAATTGATATAATAAATGCCTTGTTTGTTGATGGTAATCCCGGAGGCGTGAAAGCAGCTCTAGCAATTTTGGATATTACTGCAAACAATGTTCGTTTGCCTTTATCAACAGTTAATCGACAAACTTATTCTCTGTTAACAAAATTAATTGAAGAACTGTAGTTTTTTTCAAATAGTTTTTTAAATACACTATTCAAGAATAAAAATATCAATATTGAAGTTTAAAAAACTTTTAAAATAATATTATTGATTGAAGATATCTATTTAACAACTGCATCATCATTAATAACCATATTTTTGAACTTTAGCGATGGCGATTTAATAAAGTCTCCAATGTTAAGGCTTTCCCATATCTCATCAATTTTCTTTATTGTGTCATCTAACGATACAACTATATTTGGCCAATCTCTGTCGAAATTATTAGTATTTTTATTTTTTCGTGTAGAATCAAAAACCATATGCGATAAATCTCCGACTTGTTTTGGCTCAATAAAAATACTATCGCGTTTTGGGTCAATATTATTTAAACCCACCCACGCTACTGTTGAAACATCTTGTAAATCAACTAAAAAATCAACAAACAAAATCATCTTAACATCATTAAAACCTTCATATTCAAATACTTGCTTCGATATTTTTTTTATATCAAAACCATCATCTTTCTTAACAGAAATAAAGACTATTGATATGTTTTGTGATAATAAATCGTCATTAATCTTATAAATTTCTTTAATATCATTCTCTATCTTATCCTTATCTTTAATTAAAGAAAATTTTTCTTTTTGAGTTTTAACATTACTGATAATTTCCTCATCAAACTTTTGAGTTGCATCAATACAAAGTTTAGACCCATACGACATTTTTGTTGCTGAATGGTCTAAAATATCAAGAGGTCCGCGACTAAAAAGGAAATCTGACTGAGGATTAATATTTTTTGAGACATGCTTTGCCAGAGTATCATAATTATGAATATCAACATCTTTGTCAACAACAATCATAATTTTATTAAACATCATCTGCCCTGCTCCCCAAAGAGAGTTTGCTACTTTAAATGCTTGTCCGGGAAAGGTTTTATTAATTTTAACTATTGTTAAATTGTGAGCTACTCCCGTTTTAGGTAAATCAATATCAATAATCTCGGGTAGTAGTGTCATCTTAATTGGCGATAAAAAAATACGCTCGGTGGCTTTAGCAATATATGCATCTTCCTGCGAGGGAATTCCCACAATAGTTGCAGGATAAACAGCATTTTTTCGATTAGTGATGCAGGTAATATGAAATCGTGGATAATAATCAGCCAACGAATAAAAACCTGTGTGGTCGCCAAAAGGACCTTCTAAAATAAAATCTTCATCAGTATCAATATAACCTTCAATAACAATATCGGCATCAGCCGGCACTTCAATATCCTGTGTAATACATTTTACAAGCTCAACTCGCTTTTTTCTTAGGAAGCCGGCAAGCATATACTCGTCAAAATTTTCGGGCATTGGTGCAGTTGCTGAATAAGTATAAGCAGGATCACCGCCCAAAGCAACTGCAATAGGCATTTTTTTACCGATTTGTTTATACTTATTAAAATGGCTTGCTCCTGTTTTATGCCTGTGCCAGTGCATTGCACATAAATCTTTTTCAAAAATCTGAACTCTATACATTCCAACATTTCTTGCTCCAGTATCAGGGTCTTTTGTGTGAACCATTGGTAATGTGATGAACCTGCCGCCATCGTGAGGCCAACATTTTAAAATTGGCAATTTAAACATATCAGGGTTCATATTAATTACTTGCTGACAAGCTCCTTTTTTATTAACCAGCTTAGGCATCCACGATGATATTTCTTTTAATTGAAATAATAATTTTAGTTTATCTATAATATCAATCTTTGGTTTATTAAACCGCTTTAATAAATTGTCAATTTCAGTAGCTATGTCATCTAAATTAGCAATTCCCAGAGCCATACAAATACGCTTTGTTGACCCTAATGAATTAATAAGCAAAGGGAAATCTGTGCCTGTATTTTCGAATAACAGGGCTTTTCCCCCACCCTTTAGTTTCGATATTCTATCGGTTATTTCTGTAATTTCTAGCTCAGGATTAACATATGTTTTTATCCTTAAAAGCTCATTTTCTTTTTCTAAGCTATTTATAAATTGTTGTAAGCTATTATATGGCATGTTCTTATTTTTTTATTTTACAAGATAAGAAGAAAAGAAGGAAAAAGAATAACTATTCAACAATTTCCTCCTGTTAATAACTCTGTTTAAAAAATTTAAAAAAAATCTTTGAATTTATTTATTTATTACTCTTCTTTGTAATAATTTTTTTGATTAAATACAGATTATAATGAAATATCAAGTTGTAGCAGAGAACATTGGTGTAATAATCGACACTGATGATTGGAAAATTGCTTCACACGTTTACAATGTATATGTCACTGCAAGTGCTGATAAAGTAGGTAATGTAAGTAATAAACCAATAAAATTATTATCAGGAGGAATTATAGCAAAAGAATTTATACCTAATTAATAAATTATTTAATCTCAACCAATTTCTTGCTTCTTAGGTTTATTATAGAGACATCTTTATAATAAAAATTTATAATATCAGAATAAGAATATCCGTATCTAGCCATCTGCATAGCACCTTCTTGGCATAATCCTACTCCATGTCCATAACCGGTGCCTTTCAAAATTAAATTATCATTATTGGGATTGATTGAAAAGAATGTTGACTTCAAATTAAAATCACTTCGAATTTTAGTTAAGAGAATTGAGTCTCCATTAATCCGATAATATTTTTTTCTGTGTTCTTGGATAAAAGTCAAACTGTCGTTGTTAAAAGTTTTTTGAGTAATTTCAAAACCCGTAGTGTCTAAATAAGTTATCCAATCTTTAATAGAAATAGTATCTATCCAATTTGAATGTACTTGATTACGACAAAATGTATCTACAACAGATTTTAAATATGATTTTTTAGAGCTCCAAACATCTTCTGAGTTCATTGTTTGTCCACCACAATTTGAATGAAAAGTAGCTGCAATAAGATTTAGGCTAGAATCTACAATCACCAAATTTTCAGTTTGTTTAACAGCGAGAATAATAGAGTCGTTTTTGCAACAACGATTTTTATATACCTGACAATGAACACAATCGCACAATTGAAATCCCTCTTGAATATGCCTATCTAGATGACCCATTGCATATGTTCTGCAAATAATTGACTGAGATTTGTAATATTCAAACGGAGCATTTGGTCCACACTCCGACTCTACAACACCGGCAACATAATCGTCCATATTAACCCTATTAATAATTAACAAACGATTGTCTTTTGCTGTTAATACCAAACCTCCTTGATACTCTCTTTCTTTAAGTGCAGGATAAGCCGGTTGAATACGAAAAGTATTGTCTTTTGTTTTTTCAATAATTTCAACTTTTTGAAAAACTCCCAAATGATTATCTAAATCCCAAGCACTTAACGAATCTCCTAATGCTGTGAAATATATAATATTATTACCCTTTCTAATTTTCAATACTCGGTTATCGTTGGCAATTAATTCATATTTCCCTTGGACAGGACGAACAACAGTAGTCTTAATCTTAAAATCATTATAAATACTAACAAAAACATCCTGAGCTTTTAATTTGAAGCTAAACAGAATTAAAAAAGAAAAAAGAATATATATTGATTTATTCATCGTTGTTTATCTATTTTGTGCGTTTAAATTATATTTACTTTTATTTTATCTTTCATTTTATTTGTTTAATGCCAATTTGCTTCACCATCATTTGTAGTGATTTAACCCGAAAAATTCATAATTTTTCTACGCTTAAGAATTACCAACAAATTTGGTGTTTTTAAAACCCCAAATTTGGGTACTTCTAATGCGGGGTTTACCGCTTTACTTTCCGCTATCCAT
>QMPG01000105.1 GCA_003648455.1 Bacteroidota bacterium | reverse complement strand
TAAGGTCGGTGGCTTCGATAGACAAGATCAATTTTTTTATTAACCACGGCAACTACTTTATGAACTTTGAACTTTTTCAACCCGAAAAATTCATAATTTTTCTACGCTTAAGAATTACCAATAAATTTTGTGTTTTTAAAACCCCAAATTTGGGTACTTCTAATGCGGGGTTTACTTGCGTTCGTTTCCCGCTTTACTTTCCACTATCCATCGCTAATTCATGCAATTCACTTCGTTTTTGCATGAAAGCGGGTTAATTTGTCCTTTCAGGACGTCAAAATGATCTATAATCTAACCCGAGGCCTTGCCATCGGGCTAAATAAATTGGGCTTTCAGCCCGGATTATAACGATTCTCCACAACTTTTTACAGTGATCCAATATTACTCAATCATTTTCTCAAAACTATTATCTGTTTTAAAATTAAAAGGTATGTCTTTATACATTGTTGTATCAACAACACCTGATAAGAAATATTTTTCAATTAAGTTTTGATATGCTTTTTGTTGCAGTACAAAAATATCATCGTGTGAAAAATTTTTCAAAGTAAGTATTTGTGCATTATTAAAATTAGGCATTAAATACTTTTCAACATTTTCAAGGGGTGTTACTGCATCCAGATCGCCTGTAATAAACAAAGTTTTTACATTAAGTTTATCTTCTGTTTCAATTGCATCAACTTTAGTAATATCAAAATTATTTGCATTTAGCAATTTCCAAAAATTATTTTCAGCCACTGATAATTGATATCCAATTGATTTATCAGCAGGTTCTTTAGTATTTAAATACATACCGTTTTTAAGACTGTTAATCTTCAAAAAGCAATCGCCCAATTTTATTTTATACAAAAAATGTTCATTAAAATTATTAGAAAGATACGCAAAACCGGAATAGTCTCCTTTCGAAGCATTCACAAATGAATTAAACAACATCGCAATACCTCGGGATGAATATAAACTATTAAAAATCATTAATTGTAATTTATCAGGCGAGATTTTAAAGCCATTATAATGTTTTGGAATATCATTTATTACCTCATTAATTGTATTTGAAATATTATTCGATTTTACTAAACAGGCACTATCATTCATCCAATAATTACATAATTTATCAATTCTATTATTAATAATATTTTTGTTTTGATGCAGATAGCTAATTGGATGAGCACAATTCATTATTGAATAATTAATATTATTGGCATACTTTTGCGAGTATATAAAAGCTATCATTGTTCCATAGCTATAACTGAATAGATTAATTTTTTTATAATTAAGAGCTTTTCTTACAAGCTCAATGTCGTTAGCAACTTCGTTAATATTATAACCATTAAAATCAATTTTGCGTGATTTCAAAGTATCAAGGTATGAATTAAGTAATTTGTTCACTTGTCTGAAATTATTTTCTGAGAATAGAGTGTCTTTATCTTTAAAATAATCAAAAAAGTCAGTGAAGTCAAGCGATACAGAACCATCAACACCACGGTATCCAACCATTACTATATCGTGTTTGTTAAGCAAGCTATCGGGAAACCACCAGTTCCACATATTACTCTGACCGGGACCTCCATTTAAAAGAAAAACTGGTTCTTTAGGATTTTCACAAAGTGATTTTACAATAACAACAGGTAAATTAATTAATCTAGATTGCTTATTTTTTCTGTTCTCAGGAACAACTAATGTTCCAAAATCGGCATCATAATTCATAAAAGTGCCGGATTTTAAAACTAAGTCACCTGCTTGAGCATCGGGTATTAATTTGCCGGTTAAATAATGATAAACTTGAGATTGTGCAGAATTAAAGAAGGAATTTAAAATGATAAAGATAAATAATCGTAATATTTTCATAAGATGATTATTTCTTTTGAAAAATATTGTAAATAAGTATAATTACAGAAATTAATTAATAACTAATCATATTAAAAGGTAAGTCAACAATGCTTGCAAAAGCTTCTCCTGCGTCTTGCATATCTTCATCATCATCTTGATAATACCAATCAACCAGAATATTAGCACCTTTTGCTTTTATTTCTTCAAATTGTGTTAAAATATCGACTATTCTTTTTGACGAAGCCGAATTAAAATATTCCATTTTGAAAACAACTTTTGTTGTCTCATTTGGGTTATTGGCATAATCATCTATCCATTCCATTATTGGTGCATAAAATTCTTTAACATCTTCCGGTAAAGATTTTCCTGCAAATTTAAAAATATTATTATCTTTATCTAATACAATTTCCGGAGTATCTTCGGTGCCTTCAATAATTTTTTTTTCCATAATCTTTGTATTCACAAATAAAAAATGTAATTCCTAATTATTTAGAAAATACTAACACAATTATACAAAAAAAAATGATTATTTTAAAACTAAATAAAAAGAATCTAACAATTATGAATTTAATTATTCAATATCGTTTAATTTTTTTAATCTTTCCAATAAAGGAGGATGCGAATAATAGACAAAAACATAAAAGGGATGTGGTGTTAAATTACTTAAATTATTTATTGATAATTTCTTAAGAGCAGAAGATAGTTCTTTTGGGGAATAATTATTTCCTGCAAAATTATCTGCTTGGAATTCATTTTTTCGCGAAATAATATTCATTACTAAACCTAAAACAGTTGAGATTGGAGTATAAAGAATTGCGAATGAAATTAAAGCAATGTGAAAACTATGATTTTCAACACCAAGCGCCTGCGATAATGCAGGATTAGCAATAAATAATGATAAAATATAAAAGGTTAATCCTGTTTGAAAAATTGATAGAATTATATTAATTAAAGTATGTTTTTTTTTATAGTGGCCTATTTCGTGAGCTAAAACAGCTACAACTTCTTTAACTTTTAAATCTTTAATTAATGTATCGAATAAAACAATTCGTTTTTTTGCTCCCAATCCACTGAAATATGCATTTGCTTTTGTGCTTCTTTTTGAACCATCAATAACAAAAATATTCATTAGTTTAAATCCTACTTTTTTACCAAAACTGCTTATTTCGTTTCTTAAATCGCCATCTTCAAGAGGTTTTTGTTTATTGAATAATGGTACAATTAATGATGAATAGAACATAGTGAAAAAAATCGAAAATGCACTCACTAAAATCCAGGCGTAAATCCAAAACATATTTGTTGTTTTAAGATAAAACCAAATTATTAATGAAATTAATCCGCCTCCTATTATTATTGTTAATACCCATGATTTAATTTTATCGAAAATATATGTTTTTAGAGTAGTTTTGTTAAAGCCGAATTTCTCTTCAATAACAAAAGTATCGTAAATTGAAAATGGGGTGTTGATTATATCAAAAACAAAAAATAATATTCCGAAAAATATTAGTGCAAGTAAAATTGGGTTTGATGTAAAATTTTGAGCTAGTTTATCAACAAAAGCAAAACCTTTAAAATATAACATTAACAATATTATTATAAAACTAAATGTGCTTGTGATAAATGAGAATTTAAAATTAGCTTTTTTATATTCTTGTTGTTTTTCATATTTTTCAGCATCATAAATACCTTCCAGTTCTTTAGGTAGTTTGCTTGTTCTTCTTTTATAGTTTAGATATTCTAAAAATCTTTCGAAAAAATAATCTGAGATTAGGATTATAATTATGATATAAAAAATTGTTTGTGCCATTTTAAATTACTTTGTTATAAATTAATGCTAAATTAATATTTCTCTCGGTTTTTTATCTAACTATGTCCTCTCCTGCAAATTGTTTGTTTAACTTAACTTGTTCTTTTATACGGACTTCAAGTTTCTTAATATAATCGAGTGCCCATTTATTCCCGTAAATTTGGTATGACTTTTTTGCCCAAACTAATGCGTTATCCAAATCACCTTCCATTTCGAAAGCAAGAGCCATATTATAAGCAGCATCACCGGAAATTCTTTTGTTTTTGTTATTAACATCATTTTGCCATAGTTCAGTAGCTTCTTTCCAATAATTATTTTCGACAAAATTTTTTGCCTTTAACATATTTGTGCTTCCTGTAAAATACATACGTGAACAATCTGTCCATGCAGGTGAAATTCGTCGGAAAAAATCATTTGCAGTATAATTTGCAATTTCTTCAGATATAACTTGTTCGTTTGGTAATTCTTTTATTGATTCTTTAAAAGAATAAGCATATGCTTCAAATGGTACGTTCGAAATTTGAATGTCTCTATCAATAATCTTCTTTTCATCAGGATAGTATATTCGCCAAACTGTTGTTACTTTAAAATTCATAAAAGTGTAATATACATAACCGTAATCTGTATAAAAGCCATCAAAACTAACAGAATCGTCATGAATAAATGCTTCGAGAGAAATTAATGCCTCTGTTTCATTTTTTTTACATATTGATGATACGTAATCCCAATTTAAAGTCTCTTTTTTTTGTTTTTCATTTACAAGAACAGCTTTTGTAAACAAAGGAGAATCGTTTAACATCTCAGTTAAACTTTTAACTATAGAGTTTACACTTAGATTTTTTACTTTTGTTGTGTCAATATTAAGCATCTTGTAATCAATATTTGACTTTCGTTTTTTTGTTACAATACTATATTGATTTTGTAAAAAGCTGTTGTTAACAACAGAGAAACTTTTTACATTTTTTGGAAGTGTAATCTCTGCCGGTTTCAGAACTTGAAGATTAACAAAAGAAACTGTTCGGCAAGATGTTGTTATTAAGACAATTAAAATGAAAAATAAATAAATTTTATTTATTTTATAAATTCTTTTTTTCATATTTCCTGAAAAGATTTTATAACTTTATAATAATTATTATAAAAAATATATGTGAACAGATTTACAATAACTATGCCAATATAGTAAAGTCATATATATCTATATTAATGCTTTAAACAGTATTTCAATATTTTAATAACTACCAAAAAATTTTCTTAAAAACCACTCAACAGATAATAGTGTTAATATTAAAAAGAATATCCATTTTAAGTTTATCAAGTCAAATAAATTCTTATTGTAATAATAAACTGAATGAATGCTTGATTTATTTTTCAAACTATTAATTAATTCTCCAAATTGATTTGGAAAAAACATCTCTCCTTTTGTCTTTTTCGACAATTTATAAAGCAAATTGAAATTAGCAATTGTGTTTTCTGCTTCAATCTTAATTGGTAAAATTGAGAAACTACCTTTTTGGCTAATTTTTTTTTCTCCTAATTTGCAATATGCCGTATAATCATAAGTTCCCACTTGAAAAGCGCCTGCATCAAGAAGATATGATTTATCCGTTTTGTTAAAAATAAAAGTGTATTTTTTCCCATCTTTATCATAAATATCTAAGAAAACATCAGGTGAATTAACCAGTTGGTAAGACTTATTATATAATTGAGCTTCGAAAAAGACTGATTGATTTTCAGTAAAAATCTTTTCTGATTTAACTATGAATTGATTTTTAGTTTCTTTTAGTGATAAATATTGAACAGTATTGCTTATTATTTCGCTAAATATATTTATATTATTGTGCTGTTTATAATCATACAATCGCCAGCACCAAAGTCCTTCTCCAAGCACGAAACCAATTTTATGATTAAAATTATTATTAAAATATATCAATGGCTTATTTGTAGATATTTCTTTAATTGACTGATAGAATAGAACATTGTTGGTATTGTCTGAACTATAGCTTCCAAATGGAGAAATTAAAGGAGGTAGCTCATTTATAAAGTTTTGTGCTTCGGTACTTAAATTAAATTGTGTAAATTTTTTGTTGAATGACGGCTGCGCCTCTTCAAATGATTTCTTATTCTGTTTTATCGTAATTCCGGCTTGCAAATTATTAACTATTTTTAAATTAGTTTGTGTACCTACAATAAACAACACAGGAATTTTGTTTTTAAAAATTTTGCTCAACAAACTTGTTGCTGAATAATTATTATCTGGTATTTGATTTAGAATAATAAGATTGTAATCAATTATATTTTTATTGAACTTATCAACATTAGCATACTCGAGCTTAAAATTTTTTTTCTTTTCTAAAACTTCTTTAATAGCACCAATATCAGGATGTGGAGAATAAGACAGAATTAAAATTTTCTTTTTATTTTTAATTACATCAACTGCAATAATTTTTGAATTGTTATTTTTATTAATCTCCTCATTTTCAGAAACTAATTCTATCTTATACTTTTGTAATCCACTGTTTTTTGCTTCTAAGAAAATATTGAAAGTTGATAAAAAATTATCATTGGTAATTACTATTTTTTTTGAATATACCTGCTTATTATCATTGTAAATCTTTAAATGTGCCACTGATTTATTTTGTTTATAGGCATTAACTGTAAGCTGAACCGGAAATTTATCGCCCAAAAAAACTATTCTGTTATAATCAATGTGTGATAAAATAATATCTTTTTGTGGATTAGTATCTCCTATTGCAATAGTATAAACCGGAAAATTAATATTGTTGGATATAAAATTGGGATTTTCTCCTTTATTATAGATGCCATCGCTTGCAACAATAAGAGCGCCTATATTTCTGCTACTGTATTTGTTATCAATTTCTTTTAGTAAATTAGAAATATCTGTTTGTTTTTTAGAAAAATCGAAACTTAATCCTTTATTAATATCATCGCCAAAAGAGTAGGATTTTATATCATAATCTTTTGAAATATTATTAATTAATTTATTGACATTAGTTTGATACTGATTTTGATAAAATGAAGAATCTTTATTTAAAATTATTGATTCTGAATTATCTTGGGCAAATATTATTATTGGTCTCTCAACATTTTTCTTTAATGATTTGATTAAAGGCGATAATAAAAAAAAAGAAATAATAAATAATGAAATGAATCTGAATATTGATAATAATCGCAATTTATTTACAGATATACCAATAAAAGATTTATCTTTTCTATAAAGAAAAAAAGAATATAAAAATGCTATTATAATACAAACAATAACTAGCCAGGCAGAATATTCAGTAACGATATTGAAACTCACATTAAAAAATTATTATTTTAAACAGATTAACAAGATATTATTTTTTCTTATTAAAGTAAAATGTAAAATTATATCAAAAATATTTATTAAAATAATAATTAGTTTACTATCTAAAAAAATAATTGCGAGCAGAAAAAATATTTATGCTCGCAATTAAAATATTTTCTTTATATAAAGCAATTAACCCGCTTTCATGTAAAAATGAAGTGAATTGCATGAACTAGCGATAGATAGTTGAAAGTAAAGCGGGAAGCTCACGCAAGTAAACCCCGCATTAGAAGTACCCAAATTTGTTGGTAATTCTTAAACGTAGAAAAATTATGAATTTTTCGGCTTAAGTTTGCATAGCTCCACAAACATTAATAACCTGACCGCTAACATAAGAAGATAAATCTGAACCTAAGAAAGTAGCAACTTTAGCAACTTCTTCAGGAGTACCACCACGTTTAAGAGGGATTTTTTTATACCACTCTTCAATAACATCTTTAGGTAATTGAGCTGTCATTTCAGTTTCGATAAAACCCGGGGCAATTGCATTACATCTAATATTTCGAGAGCCTAATTCTTTAGCAACAGATTTGGTAAAACCAATAATGCCTGCTTTTGAAGCTGAATAGTTTGCCTGACCGGCATTACCTCCAACACCAACAACAGAACTAATATTAACAATAGAACCTGATTTTTGTTTTAACATTGATCTTAACACAGCTTTTGTAAGATTAAAAACTGATTTTAAATTTACATTAATAACAGCATCCCACTGGTCTTCAGTCATTCGCATCAATAGATTATCTTTAGTAATGCCTGCATTGTTAACAAGTATATCTACCTTGCCGAAATCTTTTAATATTTCTCCTACAATTTCTTGAGAATTCTTAAAACTACTTGCATCAGAAGCATACCCTTTTGCTTTTATTCCTAAGCTGCTCAATTCTTTTTCAAGATTTTCAGCATTCTCATCATAAAACAAATCAGTAAACGCTACATCTGCGCCTTCTTTAGCAAAAAACAATGCTATTTCTTTACCAATACCACGAGAAGCGCCGGTAACAATTGCTGTTTTTCCTTCTAAGATTTTCATATTATTTAGTTTTTATATTAAAATTCAACTTAAAAAAAACAAAAATATTTACATTTTGTAAACAAAAGTATTAATGTTCATTCCTGCTCCAACAGATGCAAAAGCAAGTATATCATCTTTATTAATTTTTTGATTTTCAACCTTATTGTTTAACAATAAATCTAATAAAGTTGGAAGTGTTGCTACTGAAGTATTACCCAAGTATGAAATTGTCATAGGCATCACTTCCTTAGGAACTTCTTTAATTTTATATAGTTTATAAAGTCTGTTTATAATTGCATCGTCCATTTTGCCATTAGCTTGATGAATTAACACTTTATTAACTACAGAAATATCAGTATCACACTTATCAAGACAGTCTTTAATAGCTTGAGGCACATTCTCAAGTGCATATTGATAAAGTTTTCTGCCGTTCATTTTTAAAAAAGTGTTATACTTATCTTTTATATCAGGATTGTATGATTTGCCCATATACAACATATTAGAATAGACAAGAGTATCTGAACGAGTTTTGTGTGCAAGTATTCCAATAGGAGTATCACTTTCTTTTGCCTCTACAACGGTTGCTCCTGCCCCATCAGCATAAAGCATGCTATCTCGGTCGTGAGGATCGGAAATTCTTGATAATGTATCAGCACCAATAACCAAAATCTTTTTTGCGTCACCTGATTTAATATAATAATCGGCTTGAATAATGCCTTGCAACCAGCCAGGACATCCAAACGGTATATCATACGCAATAGCATTAGGGCTTTCAATACCTAATTTATGTTTTACCCGTGCAGCTAAGCTTGGTACAATATCAACTCCTTTATCGTCAGGCTTAACATCGCCAAAATTATGGGCAACAATTATATAATCTAAGTCTTCTTTATCGATATTTGCAGATTTAATAGCATCTAAAGCAGCAAAATATGCCATATCAGAACATACTAAATCGTCTGTAACATATCTTCTTTCTTTTATTGTTGTAATTTCTAAAAACTTATCAATTATTTCTTGATTGTCTTTATCAATTTTTTTCCCAGTTGCATCATAAAACTCATTTTTAAGAAAATCTTCATTTTTGATACGCCTTGTTGGTATGTAACTTCCGGTTCCGGTTATTACACTGTAAATACTAGTCATTTTTATATTTTTTTTATAATTTTTTGTTTGCTTTCTAAATATAATCTTTTAACAAAATTTAATAAATTAATTGACAAAGATAACAGTTTTTAATTATTT
>QMPG01000104.1 GCA_003648455.1 Bacteroidota bacterium | reverse complement strand
TTGAAAAACTTAAAAATATGAATAAACTAAAAAGAATAGGTGATGAAAAAACAGGACATTGGGAAGTGATAAAACAACAAAAAAACTAAATTATAATGAAAGGAAGTAATTTGAAAGTAATAAAAAGCGGAGGCATACAAGAAGAAGCCCCAAGTTTAGGCAAACCCGTGTTGGTTATGCGAGACACAACAGAACGCCCTGAGGCTGTTGAAGCAGGTACAGTTAAGCTTGTTGGAACCAATAAAGATTTAATAGTATCAGAAGTAACAAAACTTATTGAAAAATCGGATTATTATAATAAAATGTCTAAAGCCAATAATCCTTATGGGGATGGGAAAGCAAGTGAGAGGATAAAAAAATATTTATTGAATGACTAATCTTAAACAAGAAACAGCAAAAGGATTTTTGTGGAGTGCTATAGAACGTTTCTCTGTGCAGGGGTTACAATTCCTTATGGGATTAGTTCTGGCACGACTGCTTTTACCTTCAGACTATGGATTGGTAGGTATGCTTGCAATTTTTCTTGCTATATCACAAACATTTGTTGATAGCGGTTTTTCATCTGCCCTTATTCAGAAAAAAAATCGTACTGATACAGATTATTCAACAGCCTTTTTTTTTAATATTGGTATTGGCTTGTTTTTCTATTTGATACTTTTTTTTACTGCACCATTAATTGCAAAGTTTTATAATATTCCTGAGCTCAACTCTTTAACAAAAGTTATAGGATTAAATGTTTTTATAACTTCTCTTGCAGTAGTACAACGTGCTAAACTTACCATAAAACTTGATTTTAAGACACAAGCAAAAGCATCATTAACTTCTGTTTTTATAGGTGGATGTGTTGGTATTGCAATGGCATATAAAGGTTATGGCGTTTGGGCTTTGGTTGTTCAATCATTATTACGTAACGGATTAAATACATTATTTCTTTGGTTACTTTCTAAATGGATGCCAAAGGCTGTTTTTTCTAAATCTTCTTTTAAAGAACTTTTTTCTTTTGGATCAAAGTTATTGGGCGCGGGATTATTAAATACTATTTTTCAAAATATTTATTTATTAGTTATTGGTAAATTATTTAGTGCCAGTGAACTTGGATTTTACACCAGAGCACAACAATTTCAAAAAATGCCTTCTCAAAATATTACTAGTATTATTCAAAGAGTAACTTTCCCTGTGTTAAGTTCAATACAGGATGATGATGAAAAACTTATAAAAGCTTATAGTAACTTTATTAGGCTATCCGCATTTGTAGTGTTTCCTTTGATGATAGGCCTTGCTGTTGTTGCAGAACCATTAATAAGGTTAATACTTACTGAAAAATGGATGCCTACAGTACCTCTTTTGCAATTGCTTTGTATTGCAGGAATGTTATATCCTGTTCATGCAATTAATCTGAACATTTTAAACGTAAAAGGAAGATCCGATTTATTTTTAAAATTAGAAATTATTAAAAAATTACTTATTACTTTTGCTATACTTATTACTTTTTCGTTTGGGGTTAAAGCTATGGTGATAGGACAGATTTTAACATCATTTATTTCATTTTTTATTAATACGCATTATTCAAGTAAAATGATTAATTATGGTGCATGGAAACAAATAAAAGATATGATGCCAATAATATTTATTACTTTACTAATGGCTTTTGGAGTTTGGGGTGTTATGTTATTAGGTTTTAGTGATATATTAAAACTTTTAATTGGAATAGTTGTCGGAATTATTATATATCTTATTAGTGCAAAAATCGGAAATTTTAATGAATTAAATGAGATTGTAAGCTTAATTAAAAATAAAAAATAATGGAATCTCCAAAAAAAATATTAGTTACTCAACCTGTTCTTCCACCACTTGAAGAATTTATACCTTTGTTAGAAGATATATGGAAAAGCAAATGGCTAACAAATAATGGGAAATACCATCAACAATTTGAAAAACAACTTGCTGAATTTCTTGGAGTGAAATATATCTCTCTTTTCTCAAACGGTACATTAGCTCTTATCACTGCATTACAGGAATTGCGAATAACAGGTGAAGTTATTACTACTCCATATTCTTTTGTGGCTACAACACATGCTTTATGGTGGAACGGCATAAAACCTGTATTTGTTGATATTGAACCCGGATATTGCAATTTAGACCCTGAAAAAATTGAAGCTGCTATTACACCAAAAACAACAGCTATTGTTCCTGTGCATGTATACGGAAATCCTTGTAACGTTGAGGCAATACAAAAAATTGCAGACAAATATGGATTAAAAGTAATTTATGATGCAGCTCATGCTTTTGGTGTGGAAAAAAACGGAACATCTATTCTTAACTCAGGTGACTTATCTATTTTGAGCTTTCATGCTACAAAAGTTTTTAATACTATTGAAGGAGGAGCTATTATCTGTCACGACGAAGAAACGAAAAAACGAATAGATTATTTAAAAAATTTTGGTTTTGCAGGAGAAACAACAGTTATTGCTCCGGGCATTAATGCCAAAATGAATGAATTACAGGCTGCTTATGGTTTAATTCAATTAAAAACCTATGATGAACAAATTGCAAAACGCAAAATTATTGCAGATAATTATCGAGAATTATTAAAAGATGTAAAAGGAATAAGTTTCTTAAAAGACATTCCTCAAGTAAAACATAATTACGCTTATTTTCCTATATTTGTTGATGAAAAAAAATATGGGATGAGCAGAGATAAGTTATATGAAAAATTAAAAAGGAATAACATATTTGGCAGAAGATATTTTTATCCTTTAATATCTAATTTTTCTACATATAAAGGATTAGATTCTGCAAGACAAGAAAATTTATCTGTTGCAAATCAAATTGCAGATGAAGTTATTTGTTTACCGATTTATCCGGAACTGACAGGGAGTGATGTGAAACGGATTAATTCTTTTATTGTTAAAGAATAATTTATACTTATGCAAAAGAAACAAAAGAAACTATTACTATTAGGAGGACTTCGTTATTTGATTCCGGTAATTAAAGCAGCTCATGATTTAGGATTATATGTTATTACATGTGATTACATTCCTAATAATATTGCACATAAATTTTCCGACGAATACCACAATGTTAGTATAATTGATAAATCGGCTGTGTTAAAATTGGCAATTGATTTAGGCATAGATGGTATTATGTCTTTTGCTGTTGATCCAGGAGTTCTTACAGCTGCATATGTAGCTGAAAAAATGGGCTTGCCTTCCTGTCCTTATAAATCAGTAAAAATACTTCAAAACAAAGCCCTTTTTAGAAAATTTTTAAAAGATAATAATTTTAATGTGCCAACTGCACAAGGTTTCTATAAGCAAGATATTTCATGTGAAGATTTATCTAAATTTAATTTTCCTGTTATTGTTAAACCAGTTGATTCTGCGGGGAGTAAAGGAGTAACAAAAGTTAATGAAGTTAAAGATTTAAAGTCTGCAATAAAAACTGCTATCTCAAATTCTATTTCAGGTCAATTTATCATTGAAGATTTTATTGAACAAAAAGGTTACTCTTCTGATACTGATTGTTTTTCTGTAGATGGGAAAATAGTTTTTTATTCGTTTTCTAATCAAAGATTTGATAAAAACGCTGTAAATCCTTATACACCATCGGCGTTTACTTGGCCTTCTACTATAAGCGAAAAAAATCAAAAGGAATTAAGAGCTGAATTACAAAGATTAGTTAAGTTATTAAATTTAGGTACATCAATATATAATATTGAAGTTAGAGAAGGTGTAGATGATAAAGCATATATAATGGAAATGTCTCCTAGGGGCGGAGGAAATAGATTGTCTGAAGTGTTAAAGCATGCAACAGGAGTTGATTTAATAAAAAATGCAGTTAAAGCAGCTGTAGGAGATAAATCTTTAGATGTTTCACAAAAAGATTATAATGGATATTGGGCACAAGTAATTATTCACTCAAACGTTAATGGCTATTTTCAGGGAATTGAAATAGAAAAAAAAATAAACAAATATGTTGAAGAAATTATCTTATTTGTAGAAAAGGGAGAAAAAATAAATTCGTTTAGTGCTGCGAATGCATCTCTAGGTAGCATTATTTTGAATTTTGATACTCAAGAAAAAATGGAAAAAAATATGAATGAAATAGATAGGTGGTTAAAAATATTAGTGAAATAACAATTGTTTAATGCTGAAAATTTTAAAAATATGAATATTTTATTAATTGGACAAACAACTCTTCATTGGGGAAGAATGGAGTATGGAAATATTGGAAATTATTATATTATTGAGCCTTTTATAAGAGAACTCCATAAATTTTTTCCAAACTCTATAATAAAAACTACTCTTCAGATGTCAGATGAGTTTTGTTATAGAGAAAAAATAGTAAGACTTCCTATGGAATTATATTATTCATGGGATGACCCTGAATATTTAAATAATACCCTAAAAGAACTAGGTATAGCTGAATTGTATAGTCATACAAAGAAATTAATGACAACATCTCCATTTATTAAAGTTGTTTCAGATTCTGATTTAGTTATAGACTTTAGTGGTGATATATGGGGAGATAATGCTAACTTTCTAGGAACGAATCGTTTTTTGATAGGGTTAATGAAAGATAGAATAGCTCAATTATTAGGTAAAAAAACAGTTATGTTAGCTGGTTCCCCAGGTCCTTTTAACGATAATAGAACCTTGAGTTTTGCTAAATTAGTTTATGATAATTTTGATTTAGTTACAAATAGAGAAAGTATCTCAACTGATTTATTAAGAGATTTAGGCTTTAATTTATCAAGGACAAAGAGTTTAGCGTGTCCTGCATTTCTTTTTGAACCTAAAATAGATATTGATATAGATTCAATATTTGATAAGTTAGATGCTAATGATGGTAGTAAAAACGTTGGTTTTGTAATTTGTGGATGGAATTTATTGAAGGGACCATTTGACCGATGGCCAATTGATGATGAAGAATTATTGAATTATGTTAAGCTTATTGAAACTATTATAAATAAAGAGAATGTTAACGTTATTTTAATGTCTCATTCTAATGGATTTGAATTACCCCCCTATTTCAAGTTAAAGCATGGCAGAGATTATCCATTTGCGGAGCAATTGTTCAATATAATTAGAAAACGTAATAATATTAATATAGAAAAAATAAAGTTACAAAAAGAGGTTCTTGATCCATGGACCATTAAAGCATTTATTGGAAAACTTGATGTTTTAATTAGTGGGCGAATACATGGAGCCGTTGCTGGTTTATCTCAGCTTATTCCAACAGTAATAATTGATTATGGTCATGAACCAAAAGCACATAAGTTGCAGGGATTTGCAAAAGTTGTTGGTATGCAAGAAATGATTGTAGATCCACAGAATGAAGAGTTATTAATTGAAAAAAGTTTGTTCTGTATTAATAATCGGGATAAAATTAAAGATGAATTGAGAAAAGTAATGCCTAAGGTAAAAGAATTAGCAATTTCTAATTTTGAACTTTTAAAAGAATTGTTTTAAAAACAATAAAATCAAACAAATAGTCTTATCAATTAATATAAGTCTATAAGATGGAAGAAATAGAATTTAAAATTAATAAAGCATTAGATTCTGATATTTTATTACATTTAAAAGAATGTGATGAGTTATTTAAACCTCATTTAAGCACTATTGTAAATATTAATGAATATGCAAAAAAAATTAAAAATAATGCTTTAAATATTGAAGCATGGGTAAACAATAACTTAATAGGACTTGTGGCCTGCTATGCTAATGATAAAGGACAAAACAAAGCTTATATTACGAATGTTTCTGTTTCTCCTGAATATCTAAAGAGACATATTGCCTGTAATTTACTTGATAAATGTATTGAAATTGTAAAAGAGAAAGGTTTTAGTCGCATTGAATTAGAAGTTGAGCAATCAAATAATGTAGCAATATCCATATACAAAAAAAAAGGATTTATTATTGATAAAAAGAGAAATACTAAGAATTTTATGGTGAAAATTATTTATAATAATGAACCAGAGTGAAAATTTATTTTAGATGGGTGTTAAAAAGTGAAAAAATAATTATATTATGAATATTAATCTTATAGTAAGTATTTATTAATAATGTATCAACAAGCTAATTATATTTTGAAACATTGTATAGCTTATTAATGCAAAAAACATCTTTTTTATATGAAAATTTTATATATGATTATGCTTCATCGGGTATATCTTCAAATATTTTCAGTGCATATGAAGTAAAATATCTCAGATTTTTTTAAAATAGATTATTTTAATTAAGTTTACTAAAATGATAAACAAGTTAAAAGTTATCCATATTCATACAGATTATAAGTTTATTAATAATTCAAATATTTTTATTGGAAAGTATTTTGAAAATAGTATAATAATAATTGAGCATGAAATACCATATTCCGGTCCATTCAGAGAAGATTCTACATTTTTTAAAAATACTAAACATGATATTAATCAAATTATTAAAATCTGTAAAGATGCAGATTTAGTTGTTTTATATGGCTTAGAATTAATTAAGACAAAAATAGCAATTAGGTTGCCTAAAAATGTAAAAATTGCTTGGAGATTTTTTGGGTATGAGTTGTATGCGAAAAAGAGAAATGTATATTTAAGTGAAAAAACAAAGCAAGCTATAAAAATTGATTATCTTAAGACTCCATTTAAAATTCTAAAAGTATTTTTTAGAAAGATTAAAACTTATTTTTCTTTATTTATTTTTAGTGGTAGTCCAAACATTCTTTTTCATCGAGCCAATTTACGCATAAATTTTTTTTTAGCATTAAGTAATGAAGAATACAATCATCTATCTTCTTTTTGCAAATTGCCGACATTTATAAAACTTCCAATCAGAAGTAATAATTGTAATGAAGATGCCTTGCGTTCAATTCTTCCTTTAAAACACAAGGATAAATTACCAATTATAATCGTGGGCAATAGCAAAAATGAGTTTAATAATCATTTTGATATTATTGATTTAATAGAACAAAATATCAACAAAGAAAAATATAATTTCACATTATTGTTTAATTATGGTTCTGAAAAAAAATATACAACAGTAGTTAGACAAAAAGTAATTGGCAAAAAATATTTTAAAACGATTGAAGATTTTATGTCAATTGAAGATTTTAAGCTTTTATATAAAAAAACAAGTGCCCTTGTTATAAATAGCTATCGACAAATGGCAGGAGCTAATGTCTTGGAGGGATTTAAAAATGGTGTAAAAATTTATTTAAATGAAAAAAATGTAATGTTGCAATGGTTTAAAAATGAGGGGTTTTATATTTTTACAATTGAAGATTTTGAAAATGATTTAAAAAATAACAATATTTTTTTAACACAAGAAGAAGCATATCATAATCTGCAACAACTTATTAATTGTTCAAAAAAATATACAATTTATGACTTTCAACTATTATTATATAACAATATAAAGAATATTGAATAAATGAATTGTAAATAATAAATTTTTGAGTTAATGAAAAAAACATTCCTTTTTTTAGTATTTATTATTCAAATTTTACCCGTACATTCTCAACCTGATAGTACAGATATAAAAAATTATAATAGCGGATATGGATATGATTTCATTATTAATAATAAGAAACTAAATATTATTTCTAATAGTAGAAATATTTATGAATATTTTAAAAACAAACAAATTGATAGTTGCATTTTATTTGATTTTAATCAATTTATAAATGAGGATAATTATAATAAAGGGTTATTATTAAAAAATAATATTTTTCTTTTCCGTGATTATGACAAAACAAAATTATCTAAAGATTTATCTTGGAAAGAAAGTCCATTTAATAATAGAAATTGGCAATGGTACCTTCATCAATTAAAGACGATTCAATTTTTTATTTCTGCTCATCATTACACAAATGACAATACTTATTTAAAACTGGCTTATAAACACTCTTTCGACTGGGAAAAGGATAATTTAGTACGCCCATTCCCATCAGAATTCTCATGGAACGACCATTCAACTGCGCTTAGATTATTAAACCTATTGTATTTGTATGAATATTCAAGAAATGTAGGAGAGTTAAATAAAAAGAAATTTGAAAAATTAACACGATTGATAGTACTTCATATTAATGTTTTAATAAAAAGAAGTTTTTATAACAAAGGTAACAATCATGGATTGTTTCAAAGTTATATTTTATTATGGGCATTAAACATGTTTCCGGAATATATCAATTTTGATAATTATAACAGTATCGCAAAAAAAAGAACATTATTTGAAATTAAGCACGGAATAACAGAAGAAGGTGTGCATATTGAAAACTCTCCATCATATCACATAAATCATTTGATTTTGATGAGTAAAATAATGAAAATATTTGATTATTATGGAATAAAATATAATAAAGCTAAATATTATGATTTATTAAATAAAGGCTTTGAATTTGTTTATTATTGTGTGAAACCCAATGGCTATATTCCTATTATTGGTGATTCGGAAGACATGAAATTAAGGAAGAATTCATATCTAAATAATTATAACTTTTTACCTAATTATCAGCTATTAAGAGTTGCTTTAGGCGAAGAAGAACCAAATAAACACACACCAAAGTACAAATACTACCCTGAAAGTGGATATTTTATTTATAAGTCTTTAAAAAATAGTGTTGAAAATTCAATGCAATTAATTTTTAAATCAGGTTTTCTAAGTTTTACACATAAACATTCAGATGATTTATCGTTTGTTTTAAATGGTTTTGAAGAAGACTGGGTAATTGATGGAGGATTATATGATTATGTGTATAATAATCAATATAGAAATTATTTTATTTCTAATCGAGCTCATAATTTGGTTATACCAGATAGTTTGTCATTTATTCGTAAATGGTCATCATTAAAAAAAAGTAATTTAGATAGCTTTATTGTTAATAAAGATTCAATTTATGTAAGAGGTACTCATTTTTTATATAAAAATCTTTTTACAAAAAGATCAATAACTATTTATAATGATTCTTGTTTTGTAGTTTCTGATAATATATCTTTGAAGAATATTCAAAATAAAAAATCGAATTATGATTTATTGTTGCACGTTCCATTAAACAAAAAAATCTCAGTAATAAACGATTCTGTTATCATACAAGGAATAAATAAGAAACTTATTATTACACCGATTAATACAGATTTCGATAAAATTGAAATAATTTCAGGACAATTAAGTCCTGAAGTTCAAGCTTGGACTTCTTCAAATTTCCGAAAATTAGAAAAATGTTATTGCCTGGTATTTAGAAAGAGAGCAAAAGACTTTCACTCTTTTTTGAAGTTTGAATTTAAAGATTTATAGTTAAAC
>QMPG01000103.1 GCA_003648455.1 Bacteroidota bacterium | reverse complement strand
AACTTGGGACCTTCCCGATGCCAATCGGGACGCGATAACCGTCCTAAAACAAAAAAAAGCCCAAATCGTTAAATTTGGACTTCTGTTTTTCTGTCGGGGTACCAAGATTCGAACTTGGGACCTCCTGCTCCCAAAGCAGGCGCGATAACCGGACTACGCTATACCCCGAAAAAAGCTTTGCAAAAGTATATTATTTTTTCACTTATCCAAAATAATATTAATTTTTTTTTTGCGGAGAGGGGGGGATTCGAACCCCCGGTACGATTGCTCGTACGCAAGTTTAGCAAACTTGTGGATTAAGCCACTCTCCCACCTCTCCTTGCCTTAAATTTGAGGCACAAAAATATAAAATTAGATAACAATCACAAAATATATTATCACATTTTTATATTATTTTTTCTTTCTTGTTGTTGGCTTTGCAATTGCATCTCGCATGCTTGTATCAGCCTCAATATTTTTCATTTTTAAATAATCTAAAATACCAAGATTTCCTTCTCTAAATGCCTGAGCCATTGCTTTTGGCACTTCAGCTTCAGCCTCAACAACATGAGCTTTAGCTTCTTGTGTTTTTGCTTTCATCTCTTGTTCGGTGGCTACAGCCATTGCTCTACGTTCTTCGGCTTTTGCCTGTGCAATATTTTTGTCGGCATTTGCCTGATCCATTTGTAATACAGCACCAATATTTTTACCTATATCAATATCAGCAATATCAATAGATAAAATTTCAAAAGCTGTTCCTGCATCAAGACCTTTGTCTAAAACAAGTTTAGAAATTGAATCGGGATTTTCTAAAACAGCTTTATGAGAAGTAGCTGAACCAATTGATGAAACTATACCCTCACCTACTCTTGCAAGAACGGTTTCTTCACCGGCACCACCGACTAATTGTTTAATGCTTGCTCTAACTGTTACTCTTGCTTTACAAATTAACTGAATACCATCTTTAGCAACAGCTGTAACTGGAGGAGTATCAATAACTTTAGGATTAACCGACATTTGCACAGCCTCAAAAACATCACGTCCTGCTAAGTCAATTGCAGTTGCCATTTTGAATGATAAATCAATATTAGCTTTTTGTGCTGAAACAAGAGCATGAGTAACACTCGGCACATGACCTCCTGCTAAAAGATGAGCTTCTAACTCATTCCTGTTTAACGACAAACCGGCTTTAGTACTCTCTATTAACGACCTTACTATTATCGAAGGTGGCACTTTTCTAAAACGCATCAACACTAATTGTATTAATGAAATTTTTACTCCTGAAACTAAGGCTGAAAACCATAGTCCGATAGGAAAAAAATACAAAAAAATAATCGCTGCTATTACAATAGCAACTACAACAATGACATACATAATTATTTAATTTTTAGTTTAACAATAATTTTATTATCTAAAATCTTTTCTACTTCAATTTCAACATTCTGGTCAATAAATTGCTCGGCTTTAGCTTCAACATTTTCTCCGTTTATCAATACTCTTCCCATTGGAGCTAAACGAGTAATGGTAATTCCAGTATCGCCTTTCTTAATGCTTTCTTCATTAATGATATTTGTTTTACCGTCTATTTGCGATTTAAGCATTAACTTATTCCATGTTTTTGATTTTAACGATAAATAAATCGATAAAATAAGAAATAATATTACTCCCAAAAGAATATAATGTCCGGCAACTGTTCCAAACTCAGCGTATGAGAGATAAATTCCTCCTCCTAAAAACAATATTCCTCCAACACCGGCAATAGTAGTACCCGGAATAACTAAAATCTCAAGAAATACAAGGAGTATACCTAAGACTATTAATAATACAACAGCAAAAACAGTCATCTATTCAATTGTTACAATTAATTCTTTTTCAAGCAATTCTTGTTTCATCACATTAAGCTTATCGAACCTTCCTTTCTTAATATCACACTTACCTTTGTAATGTGCAATATAAGCACACTGTTCGGCCTGAGCAGAATCGTGATTACATACTTCCACCAAAGCATCGACAACATAATCAAAAGTATGAAAGTCGTCGTTATGCAAAATCAAAAATTTGTTAAGCCCTCCTCTTTTCGATGATGCTTCATCCATTTTTGGATTATTAATATAATCTGCATTCATGATTTGTTGTTTTTATTTACAAGTCAAAGATATTATATTTTTTTCTATAAAAAAACACATACAGCTAATCTGTATAACATTATCAAGTATTTAACACTTTTTCTATATAAAAATTTAGTTCTTTTTTATTAATCTTCACAATACAAAAATTTAGTTTCATTAATTAAATGAGTATATTTGTATAATGAAAAAACGAATTTTTGTTGAACAATATTATTTTAACTAATTTGATATCAACATCTTAAAAAACAACTAAATTAAACATCAATCTTAAAATAACTTAATCCTTACTATAGCTATGGCAAAAGAAAACAACAACGACAAAGTAAAAAACGAAAAAATAAAAGCTTTACAGCTGACTATTGATAAAATTGAAAAAAACTTCGGAAAAGGAACAATTATGAAGATGGGCGACAATGCTATTGAAGATGTTCCTTCAATTTCATCGGGTTCGCTTAATCTAAATCTTGCACTAGGCATAGGTGGTTATCCAAGAGGAAGAGTAATTGAAATTTTCGGTCCTGAATCATCAGGAAAAACAACAATTGCTACACATGCAATTGCTGAAGCTCAAAAACAAGGAGGTACAGCTGCATTTATTGATGCTGAGAATGCTTTTGACCGTTTTTATGCCGAGAAATTAGGTGTTGATATTGACAACCTATTAATTTCACAGCCTGATAATGGTGAGCAAGCTCTTGAAATAACGGATCATCTTATTCGCTCAGGCGCTATTGACATTATTGTTATTGACTCTGTTGCCGCTCTTACACCAAAAGCTGAAATTGAAGGTGAAATGGGTGATTCCAGAATGGGGCTTCAAGCACGACTTATGTCACAAGCATTGCGTAAATTAACATCAAATATTAACAGAACAAATACTTGTGTTATTTTCATTAATCAATTGCGTGAAAAAATTGGTGTTATGTTTGGCAACCCAGAAACTACAACCGGTGGTAACGCTCTTAAATTTTATGCTTCTGTTCGTTTAGATATTCGTAGCATTGGTAAGATAAAAGACGGCGAAGCAATTATTGGTAATAGAACTCGAGTAAAAGTAGTGAAAAATAAAATTGCACCACCTTTCAGAAAAGCCGAATTCGACATTATGTTTGGTGAGGGTATTTCTAAAATTGGCGAAATAATTGACTTAGGCGTTGATTGTGATATTATTAAAAAAAGTGGCTCGTGGTTTAGTTATGGCGACACTAAACTTGGTCAGGGACGCGAAACGGTTAAAGCTCTTTTAACAGACAACCCTGAACTTTCTGAAGAGATAGAAAATAAAATAATTGATTCAATGGAGAATTAATCAAAATCTGCACAAAAAAACAGCTCTTTTGTATACTGAAAACAAAAGAGCTGTAACTTTCAACGCTCATTAAACTAAATATCAATTTTCTTTAACAAACAATTTTATTAAAATGAAAGCTGAACACAAAAACATCTTTAATTTACTTATAATTCTCGCTCTATTTTTTGCATTAATTTCTTGCAATGAAACAAGCAAAAAAGAAACCTCTGGCAATCAAGAACAAAGTCTCATTAGCGAAAAAACAGACAGCTTAGCTATTAAGGAAATATCTGATAAAATTAGAAAGACTCCTAAAGACGACAAACTTTTTTTTGAAAGATCAAAATTGTATTTTAAACAGGATGATATTGAAAATGCAATTAATGATTTGGAAATTGCAATGAAACTAGATTCTCTTAAACCCGAATATTATAATCAACTTTCTGAATATTACCTTTTAAAAGGAGATTCTAAAGCTTCAAAAACCACATTAGAAAAATGCCTTAAATTTTTCCCTGAGAATACTGATGCATTATTGAAACTATCTAATATTTATTTATATGTAAAAGAATATAAAAACTCATTAAAATATTTATCTCAAGTTCAACAAATTGACAAACATATTGCACAAACATATTTCATTAAAGGGCTTGTTTATAAAGAAATTAACAAACCTGAAGAAGCTATAAAAAATTTACAAATTGCTGTTGATAATGAACCAAATTATTATGATGCATACATGCTTTTAGGCTTATTATACGCCGAAAAACAAGATAGCATTGCGATTGCATATTACAGAAATGCCATAAACATTGCTCCAAATAGCTTTGAAGCTCATTACAACACTGCCTTCTTTTATCAGGAAAACAATAAACCAAAACAGGCTATTGATAAATACAATTATATTTTAACTAATATTGATAGCACACAACAACATGTTTATTATAATATTGGATATATAAACATGATATATCTTAATAAATACAAAGAAGCTATTTCATATTTTTCAAAAGCTATTAAATATGACAGCAATTATTTTCAGGCATATTATAATATTGGTTATTGCTATGAACTTCTAAAACAATACGATAAAGCAAAAAAGCAATACCAAAAATCACTTGACATCTATCCAAATTATGATTTAAGTGTTAAAGCCTTAAACAGATTAGATGAAATAAAAAAACAGTAATTTTAAAATAACCTATAAAAAAACAATTATGAAAAAACAAAATTTTATAAGTGCATTACTGATTCTATTTAGCTTGTTGCTAATTAGTTCGTGCAAACAAAAAAATGACAAAACAGAACTTACTCAAAAAGATTTTGTTAGTGAGCTTACCCAAGAAGAAATAGACAATGGCATTTTAACTCCCGAAATTATGTGGAAATTCGGTAGGGTTAGCGATGCACAACTTTCTCCCGATGGAAAAAATATTGTTTATGGTATTACACGTTACAATGTACCAACAAACAAAAGCAATACTGATATTTATTCAATACCTGTTGCCGGAGGAACTCCAAAACAACTTACAACACGCATTGGAGGAGAATTTAATCAAAGATGGACTCCTGACGGTAAAAAAATTGCTTATCTGTCAAGCGAAAGCGGTTCTGTTCAGTTATGGGAAATGAACCCTAACGGAAGTAGCAAACAACAAATCTCAAACATTGATGGGGGCATTAACAGTTTTGAGTTTTCACCAACAGGGAATCGCATTCTTTATTGTAAAGATGTAAAGCTTGAAAAAAACACTCATGATTTATATCCTGAGCTTCCTTTAGCAGATGTAAAAATAATTGACAATTTAATGTATCGCCATTGGAATCAATGGAGCGATGACAAACACAGTCATATTTTTGTTGCAGATTACTCAAATAATAAAATATCTAACAGTAAAGATATTATGGAAGGCGAACTTTGGGACGCACCAATGGAGCCATATTTCGACAATTCGGAAATGACATGGAGCCCAGATGGAAAAACTATTGCCTACACTTGCAAAAAATTAATAGGTCGAGATTACGCTGTTAGCACAAACTCTGATATTTATTTGTACAATATTGAAACCGAAGAAACAAAAAATCTTACAAAAGGAAACTTAGGTTATGACAGATATCCCCGCTTTTCGGAGAATGGTAAAAAAATTGCTTGGCAAAGCATGGAAACTCCGGGATACGAATCTGACAAAGACCGTCTTATGGTTTACGATTTCACTACAGATAAAAAAGAATATATTACCGAAAACTTCGACCATAATGTATCAAACATTGTTTGGAGCAACAACACAATCTACTTTATCAGTGGTTTAAATGCTACATATCAAATTTTTAAAGTTGATTTAAATACAAAAAAATACACTCAAATAACAAAAGGAATACACAACTATAGCTCTTTTTCAAAGCTTGACAACGTAATTATTGGTGCTAAGATGTCGATGTCGATGGCAACAGAAATTTTTAAAGTTGACGAAGAAACAGGCAATGATACACAATTAACTTTTACCAATAAAAACATTTACGATAATATTGAAATGGGTAAGGTTGAAGAAAATTGGATTAAAACAACCGATGGCAAAAAAATGCTTGTATGGCTTATTTATCCTCCAAAATTCGACAAAAACAAAAAATATCCAGCATTGCTTTATTGCCAGGGAGGTCCACAAAGTGCAGTTAGTCAGTTTTTTTCATTCAGGTGGAATTTCCAAATAATGGCTGCCAACGATTATGTTATTATTGCACCAAACCGTCGCGGACTTCCAAGCTTTGGACAAGAATGGAATGCTCAGATATCAGGCGACTATGGCGGACAAAACATGAAAGATTATTTTTCTGCGACTGATTATTTTAAAAAGAAACCTTTTATTGACGAAAACAGATTAGGCTGTGTTGGGGCAAGTTATGGTGGATTTTCTGCTTTTTGGTTAGCCGGTCATCATCAAAAAAGGTTTAAAGCTTTTATTGCTCATTGCGGTATGTATAATTTTGAAAGTTTTTATGCAGCAACAGAAGAAACATGGTTTCCAAATCACGACTTAGGTGGTAGCTATTGGGATAAAAATAATAAAATTGCTCAAAAATCTTATGCTCAGTCACCTCATAAATTTATTCAGAATTGGGACACTCCAATAATGATAATCACAGGCGGTAATGATTTTCGCATTCCTTACACTCAAAGTTTAGAAGCATTTAATGCTGCTCAGTTAAGAGGTATTCCAAGCAAATTGCTTTTCTTCCCTGATGAGACACATTTTGTTGTAAAACCTCAAAATGCTATATTATGGCAAAAAGAATTCTTTGCTTGGCTTGATAAATGGCTGAAGTAGGAATAAAAAATACTAGTCCTAAAAAACCACAACGATTTTTTAGGACTAGTTTAACCCGAAAAATTCATAATTTTTCTACGCTTAAGAATTACCAACAAATTTTGTGTTTTTAATAAGTCCAAATTTTGGTACTTCTAATTCGTGGGTTACTTGCGTGAGCTCACCGCCAGCTGGCGGTTCAGTTACTGCTTTACTTCCCACTATCTATCGCTAATTCATGCAATTCACTTCATTTTTTGCATAAATAAAATGGTTTAAATTATTAAAAAAAAATTCTAAGTTTAGATTATTCTTTTATAAAAAGTCAATTATTTTTAAAGCTTCTTCTATTTTATTGTTTATAGAAAGATTACCATCTATCCAGTTTATTTTAAAACCATTTCGCTCCATTCTTCTAAACCAGGTCATTTGTCGTTTCGAAAATTGATGAATAGCAATATTTAGTTTATCAAACATTTCATCATATGATAAATTCCCTAATATATAATTTGTAACAAATTTATATTCTAAACCATAGTAAATTAATTGATCTGATGGGATGCCTTTGTCCAATAAATTTTTCACTTCCTCAATCATTCCTTCTTCTAATCGACTTTTTAGTCTTTGAGTAATTCGTTGTTTTACTTTTTCTCTTTCATATTTAATCCCAAAAATTAAAGCATTAATATCAGGATATGAAGTGTCAATTTCGGGATTCTCAGAATAATAATTTTCTATTTCGATAGCTCTAATAAGTCTCTTTTTTGAATTCAAATCACTTACATTATGAGGTGTTTTAAATTGCTTAAATATTTTAATTAATTCGTCTTTGGACATTAATTCAAGTTCTTGGCGTAAACCTTCATTAACAGGCACTTTAATTAACTTATATCCTTTTAAAACGGCTTCAATATACATGCCGGTACCTCCACAAAGAATAGGAAATTTATTTCTGCTAATTATGTCATTATAAGCTTTTAAAAAATCTTTTTGATATTCAAAAACATTATAGCTATAACCAGCATCAACAATATCAATTAGATGATAAGGAATTACTTTGTCGTTTAGTTTATAATCGTCAATATCTTTTCCTGTTCCAATATCCATACTTTTATACACTTGTCGAGAATCTGCACTAATAATTTCTCCATTAATTTTTGAAGCCAGGTTGGTAGCAAACGAAGTTTTACCTGTTGCTGTTGGTCCAAGAACAGTAACTAAGTTGAATTTTTTTATTAACATGTTTTTGATTTTCTAAAACAAATATACTTTATTTTTTATTAAATTTTGTATATTTGTATTGAACCAAAAAAAAAATAATAATTATGGATTTCAATAAAATTTATAACAGAGCAAAAAATATTATTATAAAACCGGTTGAAGAATGGGAGGTTGTTAAAGGAGAAACAGAGGATAAAAAAGAGGTAATACTTAATTATGCTTTACCTTTATTGGTTTTAATTGCAATTGCATCCTTAGTTGGGAGTTCATTTACTAAATTATCTTTAGGTTTTTCATTTTTAAGTGTTCTAGTAACAGCAATTATTGTGTTCGTCGTTCAATTTTTAGTAATGTTTTTGTCGGCATTTATAATTAATGAATTAGCTCCAAGCTTTGGGTCAAAAAAAGATATTAATGCTGCATTCAAGTTGGTTATTTATGCATCAACAGCTTCTTATGTTGCCTCAATATTAAGCGGATTAATTCCTGTGCTATCAGTTTTGTTTGGAATTTTTGGTTTGTATTCAATCTATTTATTCTGGACAGGATTAACACCAATGATGGAAACTCCTGAAAATAAAAAAGTAGGATATATTATTGTTTCTTTTTTGATTATTGTTGCTATCACCTTGATTTTAGGTGCTATTTTTAGAGCAATTGGTTTAGCAAGTATGCTTTAGTATTTAATTAAACTTATTTTATTAGCAATCTAAGACATATTAGATTGCTTTTTTTTTGTAAATTTGTAGCCTGAATTTAAGCGACATGGCATCACCATCTATAAATATTAAAAATAAAAAAGCGTCTTTCGAGTATGAATTGATAGACAAATACATTGCCGGTATTCAACTCACAGGCACTGAGATAAAATCGATTAGAGCCGGAAGAGCCAGTCTTGTTGATTCATATTGTTCATTTTATGATAATGAACTTTGGGTTAAATCAATGCATGTTTCAGAATATTCTTTTGGTAGTTATAATAATCATGAGCCTAAAAGAGAAAGGAAATTATTGCTTAACAAGAAAGAGCTGAAGAAACTCAATAGGAAGATTAAAGAAAAAGGTTTTTCAATAATTCCAACTAGATTATTTATTGATGAAAGAGGTTATGCAAAATTAGAAATTGCACTTGCCAGAGGTAAAAATACTTATGATAAACGCCAAAGTTTGAAACAGAAAGATATGAAAAGAGAAATTGACAGATTAAAAAGGCATTAGGATAATATTAACCCGCTTTATTCATGCAAAAACGAAGTGAATTGCATGAATGTGTGATAGATAGTGGGGTGCAAAGCGGGAAACCCCGATTTAGTAATACCCAAATTTGGGGTTAATGAAATTCCCAAATTTGTTGGTATTACTTAATCGTAGAAAATTAATGAATTT
>QMPG01000102.1 GCA_003648455.1 Bacteroidota bacterium | reverse complement strand
TTGTCAATAAAATTAAAGTTTTGTTTTAACTGTTTTGCAAAATCATTTTTCAAAACAGGTATTTGCATTTGTGCAATTGTTTCTTTTAATAGATTAGAAACAAAAGGCTCATTAATAATAATCATAAAAAATATTTATTTTATTGATTTAAAAAATCTTGACCATCTAATTTTTTTATACCATTTACTGTTTTTGTCAATAGATAGCCATATAAATGAAGGTTTGCCAATAATATGGTCTTCGGGAACAAAGCCCCAGTGGCGGGAATCTTTAGCTTTGTCTCTGTTATCGTCAATCACATAGAAGTAATTTTTTTTAATTGTATATGTTTTTTGTTCTTTGTTATTAATTAAAATTCTGTATTTCTCAATTTTTAAATCGTTGCCTTCATAAGTTTCTATTATTCGTTTATATAAAGGTATTGTTTTAAAATTTATTTCAATAACTGTTCCTTTTTTGGGAACTATAATAGGTCCAAAGTTATCGCTATTCCAATTGTAATATCTGCTGTGAGGGAAAATAATATATGAGTTTTCTCCTTTCAATTGTTTTAAAAGTCTTACATATCTTATTTTAGGGTCGTTTAGTAAAAGCATCGACTGTTCCTTAGTAAGAGGTAAATCATATACTCCAATATCGGCTACTAAATGACCTTCGGTAATATCATATTTGTTAAAAAATTCTTCCTTAAGCTTTGAACCATTTGTAGTAACTCTATAATTATTTTGAACATTTTCATTCTCAATAATTAATTTATTATTTAGCATTATTTTTTTGCCATAACACTCAATAGTATCATTTGGCAAAGCAATGCATCGTTTAATATAAATGTCTTTTTTATCAATAGGAATATCGCTAATATTTGGGTAGTTAAAAGCAATTAAGTCGTTACGTTTAATTTTATTTGACGAAGGAAAACGTAAATAAGGTAATTCAATCCAGTCAATATACTTGTCATTGTTAAACGGCATTGTTAATAGTGTTATAGGAAACCGATAGCCGTATTTTGTTTTATTAATAACAACATTATCGCCCGGCAGCAAAGTCTTCTCCATTGATGAAGATTCAACTGTGTACGATTGTATAAAAATAATTCTTATTATTAAAAGAAGGATAAAAGCAATCAATATTGCTTTTATCCAATCTAATAAAGAGTTAACATATTTTTTCTTTACCATTAATTAATACCTTTAAAGAAGCGACTCCATCTAATTTTATTTAAGAATTTTTTATCTTTATCAAGTGACAACCAAATGAAAGAAGCTTTACCAACTATGTGATCTTCCGGTACAAAACCCCAAAAACGAGAGTCTTGTGAGTTATGTCTGTTATCACCCATCATCCAATAATAGTCCATTTTAAATGTATAATTGCTTGCTTTTTCTCCATTAATATAAATTGTACTGTCTTTTACTTCCAAATTGTTTTGTTCATATACCCGAATTAATCTTTTGTATATAGGCAGATTATCCATAGTTAGATTAACAGTAACACCTTTTTTAGGAACAACTAAAGGTCCGTAATTATCAACATTCCAAGGGTAATTTTCATTAAACGGGAACATATAAGCCGAGCCATCTTTACCATAACTATCTGTTTGTGTAACAGAAATTACATTTGAGAAGCTTCTTAATTTTTTAGCATTTTCAACTGTTAAAGGAATAATGTATTCATTATTTGAGATAAAAGATCTTCTGATATCGTAGTCAGATATTTTCATTCTTTCAAGAATTTTTGGATTAATTCTTGTTCCATTGGTTTTAATCAGGTAATTATATTGAAGACGATTAATATTTTTTTCTTTCTTGTTGTTTATATATAATTGTCCGTGGATTACTTGAAGGGTATCTCCAGCAATAGCAACACAACGTTTAATATAGTTTTCGCATTTATCAACAGGTCGTGAAATAACATGAAAATTATTCCAAATTACATCTCTGCCATAAGATCTGCAAAGTTGATAATAACTTTGGTCTTGGTGTTCCAAAACAACAGTATCTCCTTCAGGAAAATTAAAGACAACAGCGTCATCATTTTTTATTGTTGTGTAGCCGGAAATTCTTTCATAAGGCCATTTTATCCATTCTACAAAAGATTTTGTGGTTTTTGAAAGTGGTAAGGTATGGTGCACAAAAGGAAATGATAACGGGGTCATTGGTTTTCTGGGGCCGTAAGCACATTTACTAACAAATAGATAATCGCCAACTAAAAGAGATTTTTCCATTGAAGAGGTTGGTATAGTATATGCTTCAATAAAATATAATCGTAAAAAAGAAGCAGCAATAACTGCAAAAATTATTGCATCTAACCATTCAATTACTTTTGTTTGTTTTTCAACTCCCTTTTTTTTCCAGAAAGCCCAGTGTACTTTTTTTGTGATGTAGATATCAAAGATTACGGCTATACCCAAAAACCACCAGTAGTTTCTGTTCCATATTACCCAGAGTACATAAAAAATTAAAACAATCGAAAATTTAAACCATTTATTTGTAAGAATGTTGTTTTTCATATTTAAGTATTTAATTTATATAAAAAAAGATAAATTTTTAAGATTATAAATTTAATAAATCATTCATATCAAAAATACCGTTTTTGTTTTGAATAAATTCAGCGGCTAAAACAGCACCTAAAGCAAAACCTTGTCTGTTTTTTGCAATATGTTTTATTTCAAGTTTATCAACGTATGAATCATAAATTATAGTATGTGTTCCGGGAATATTTCCTTCTCTAACAGACGATATTTGAATTTCATTTTTATCCTTATTTGTTTTATTCCAAGCTTTTTTCCTGTCAATATTTTTAATAATATCATTTGCAAGTGTAATTGCTGTTCCGCTTGGAGCATCAATTTTGTGAATATGATGAGCTTCTTCTATTGTAATATCATAATCGGAATACTTATTCATTATTTTGGCAAGATGTTTATTTATTTCGAAAAATATGTTAACACCTAAGCTAAAGTTTGAGGCATAGAAAAAAGCCAATTTTTGTTTTTTACATTCAGCAACTGCATTGTCGTAATTTTGCAACCAACCGGTTGTGCCTGCAACAACAGAAACACCTGACTCAAAACATTTTAATATGTTGCCATATGCAGACTTAGGAGTGCTAAAGTCAATTGCAACATCTGCATTTTTTAAGTTTTCTGTTGAAAAATCAGACAAGTTTTTGTCATTAATCTTAAGTACTATTTCGTGATTTCTTTCAATGGCAATTTTTTCAATTTCCGTTCCCATCTTTCCATATCCGATAATTGCGATTTTCATTTTGATAAATATTTAATGTGTAAAAGACAAAAATATGAAGTTATAATTATATGGCAATAAATAGTTATTATTTTTTTTATACTATATTCAACTTTATAACTTTAAACTTTATGAACTTAAGAATGTAAAGATAAAAAAAGGGAAGCAATTTATTGCTTCCCTTAAAATAAAATAATATTTTTTTATTTTTTTGCTGATTTTACAATAGCTTCGAAAGCTTTTGGATTATTCATTGCTAAATCGGCTAATACTTTACGATTAATATCGATATTGTTTTTATGTAGTTTACCCATAAGTTCTGAGTAAGACATGTCGTGTAAACGAGCTGCTGCGTTAATACGTTGTATCCACAAAGCTCTGAAGTTTCGTTTTTTGTTTCTTCTGTCGCGATATGCGTAAGATAATGCTTTTTCGTAAGCGTTTTTAGAAACTGTGTAAACGTTTTTTCTTGCACCAAAATAACCTTTGGTTTCTTTAATAATTTTTTTTCTTTTTCTTCTTGATGCTACAGAATTTACTGATCTTGGCATAATTTTAAATTTTTTGAATGCTTAGCGTTTCTATTTAAAGAAATCTTTCGGCTAATTCACTCTGGTTAAACACTTTTAATTTTTTTTTAGAAATCGATTTTATTTCATTCCAAGACAAAGTTTGATGTTTTTCTCATCAGTTTTGTCAACAGTTGTAAAATAAGTAAGATTTCTTTTTCTCTTAGTAGATTTTTTAGTCAAAATATGACTCTTAAAAGCATGTTTCCTTTTAATTTTTCCACTACCGGTTAGCTTAAATCTTTTTTTAGCTCCGGATTTTGTTTTCATCTTTGGCATTACTTTATTTATTTATTGTTTATTAAAAACTTATTTGTTTTTTGGTGAAATATACATTGTCATTCTCTTACCTTCTAATTTTGGTAATTGTTCAACTTTTCCCAAATCCTCAAGTTCTTGAGCAAGACGTAAAAGTAATATTTCTCCTTTTTCTTTGTATAGTATTGTACGCCCTTTAAAAAAGACAAAAGCCTTAATTTTTGCTCCTTCTGATAAAAATTTCCTGGCATGCTTTAATTTAAAATCAAAATCATGCTCGTCAGTATTAGGCCCAAATCTAAGTTCCTTAATAACAACTTTTACAGTTTTATTTTTTATTTCTTTTTGTCTCTTTTTTTGTAGATATAAAAATTTATTATAGTCAATAATTTTACAAACAGGTGGATCTGCATTTGGTGATATCTCAACCAAATCGAGTTCCAACTTCTCTGACATCTTTAATGCTTCTTGAAGCGAATATACACCGGGATTTTCGATGTTATCGCCAACAACTCTAACTTGCGAAGCTCTTATTCGTTGATTAATGTTGTAAAATGGTTGTTTTACAATGTTCCTTTTATTTCTATGAATAGCTATTTTATTTTCCTCCTATTATTTAGTTAATACTATGAAATTTGTTTTTTAACTTCTGTATTAATATACTCTGTAAATTCTTCTATTGTCATTGAGCCCATATCTCCTTCACCTTGTTTTCTTACTGAAATAGAATTGTTTTCTAATTCCTTTTCCCCAACAATTAAAAGGTATGGTATCTTTTTTAGTTCATTATCTCTAATTTTTCGACCTACCTTCTCATTACGCTCATCAATTAAAGTGCGAATATCGTAATTATTTAGAATATTTGAAACTTTTTTTGCATAATCATTAAATTTTTCACTAATTGGAAGAATTACTGCTTGATCAGGAGTTAACCATAATGGAAATTTTCCTGCTGTATGCTCAATCAAAACTGCAATAAATCTTTCCATTGAACCAAATGGTGCACGGTGTATCATTACAGGTCTGTGTTTTTTGTCATCGTTTCCAATGTATTCTAAATCAAAACGTTCCGGTAAATTGTAATCAACCTGAATAGTTCCGAGTTGCCATTTTCGTCCAATTGCATCTCTTACTATAAAGTCTAATTTAGGCCCGTAAAATGCAGCTTCGCCTTCTTCAACAATATAATCTAATCCTTTTTCATCAACGGCTTCAATTATTGCGTCTTCTGCTTTTTTCCAATTTTCGTCTGTTCCTATATATTTTTCATGATTATTTTTATCTCGCAAAGAAACTTGAGTAATGAAATTTTTAAAATCTAAAGTTTTAAAAATGTACAGTACAATATCTATTACTTTAAGAAATTCTTCTTTAAGCTGGTCAGGACGACAAAAAATATGTGCATCATCTTGAGTAAATCCTCTAACTCTTGTCAATCCGTGTAATTCGCCACTTTGTTCATATCTGTATACTGTACCAAACTCAGCATATCGTATTGGTAAATCTTTATATGAACGAGGTTTGAATTTGTAAATCTCACAGTGATGAGGGCAGTTCATAGGCTTAAGCATAAATTCTTCGCCTTCTTGTGGTGTTGATATTGGTTGAAAAGAATCTTCACCGTATTTTTGAAAATGCCCTGACGTTTTATAAAGATTTACATTTCCAATGTGAGGTGTTGATACTTGTTCATAGCCATATTCTCTTTGAACTTTTTTCAAAAAGTTTTCTAAGCGCTCTTTCAACTTAGCACCTCGTGGTAACCATAATGGAAGTCCTAAACCTACACTTTGTGAAAAAGTGAAAAGTTCTAATTCTTTGCCAATTTTTCGATGATCTCTTTTTTTAGCTTCTTCAAGCATTACAAGATACTCGTCAAGAAATTTTTTCTTTGGAAAAGTTATTGCATAAATTCTTGTTAACTGCTTGTTTTTTTCGTCGCCTCTCCAATATGCTCCGGCAATGTTTAAAAGTTTTATTGCTTTTATATAACCTGTGTTTGGAATGTGAGGTCCTTTACATAAATCAGTAAAATTTCCTTGGCTGTAAAGAGTAATTTCTCCGTCTTCTAATTCATTTATTAGCTCAATTTTATACTCATCATTTTTTTCAGAGAAATAAGTTAATGCTTCAGCTTTGCTTATATTCTTACAAACAAAATTGTTTTTTTTTTGAGCAAGCTCTAACATTTTCTTTTCAATTTTGGGAAAATCATTCTCCGAAATTGATTGGTCTCCTAAATCAACATCATAATAAAATCCGTTCTCGATTGATGGACCAATACCGAATTTTATTCCGGGGTATAATGCTTCTAAAGCTTCTGCCATCAAATGTGATGATGAGTGCCAAAAAGCTTTTTTCCCTTCAGGGTCGTTCCATTTATGCAATTTAATTGAGGCATCAGAATTAATTGGACGGGTAATATCCCAAATTTCGGTGTTAACAGTTATCGATAATACTTCTTTTGCTAATTGATTACTAAGACTTTTGGCAATCTCTAGTCCTGTGATTCCTTTGTTGTATTCACGTATTGTTTTGTCCGGAAATGTTATTTTTATCATCGTTTAACTGTTTTTTTCAAGTTTGCAAAGATATTAAAGTTTTATTTAAAAATTAAAGGTTTTTTGAAAAAAATATATCTTTATTTTGCTTTGTTACAATGTGCTATAAACTATTGATTGTCATTAATAGTCATTGATAAACCTTCAAGAGTCTGAAAGACCTGGAAGTGTTGAAATCATTATCATGGAAAGTCATTGATAGTCATTAATTGTCATTGATTGTAAATTATTTCACATCTTCAACATCAAAAATTTTATTTCTATCCCATTCTAACCAATATTTAATAGATAGTTTTCTGATTAGTTTCCAGTAACCTGAAGTTAAATTTCCATATTCAACAATTCCTTTACTAATATCGGAATGCACTTGTTGTGTATATTCTTTTTTTAGAGTAAGTCGTTTTTTTACACCATTGTAGATGAAAATTGCTTCGGGTCTGGCAATAGTATCATTTGCAATTGATATTACACCATGCCCGAGTGTTGCACCGGCACCTATTTGTAAACCATCGTTCATGCAAGATAAAGGTGGTTTGTTGCCTGCAAATGAAATTACTTGGAGTTGGTCGATTGGTACTTTAAATATCTCTCGTGCTTTTAATCCCATTTTTGCTCCAACCGTTGAATATATGCCAAGATGTTGATGTAGTTCATCTGTCAAAACACAAGCACGCCATTCTTCGGTGCCATATTTTTTTATTATTGTGTCCATAAATTGTCGAACATCATATTTGTAATCTTTTGGATTAATCGTGAATTTGTCAAAAACAACATTTGTCTCAAATTCATAGTCTTTAGCAAGAATTTTCAAAATTTTTTCACGTACTGCTTTGGAGTTGTAATTTGTGTTAATACTAAAGTTTGGCTTGTTTTTAATTGGCTGAATATTAAATAATTCGGGATAAAGTAAATAAACAGGAATTAAATCGTCCCACAGTTTTGCGTGTCCTGATTTTACTGTATTTAGTGCTTCAACATTTTTATATGCCGTTGAAATTATTTGAGCATATTTAGTACCAATTTTATTAATAGAATCGAGAATCGTTTGATTAAAAACAGCTGATTTTTTATTTAAGAATGATATTACATTAATATTTATATCTGTTGTAAAAACAGAGTCAGCAGCTTTTTTGTTATATTCATAGTTAAAGCCGGTGAAAGGATAAATGCTTCTGTTATACCAAATTACTTTTTTTATTTTATTTTTTATCTCTTTTGATGATAGTAAAATGTCTTGCAAATTTGTTAATGGTCCGAGACAAATAATTGTAACCGGTTCGGGATAGTTTTTTAATTTTTTAATTATAAGATTTTTTGCTTCAATCTGGGTAGAATTAATCTCTGTATTATCACCCCAATAAATATTTTCAGAAAATTTTCGCCATGCAGGTGGGGGAGAAGTACTTTTTTTCCCACAAGCAGTTTCAATATTTTCTACTTTTAGATAATGCAACAAATTGTTTATTTTTTCTATCCCTTTTTGAGATGATAAATTACCTCCTGTGGTTGTTATTGCTAAAACATCAATATTTTCAATTGCCATCAGCATACTAATGGCTCGCAAATCGTCGGCACCAGTATCCGTATCAATTATTACAGGTGTTTTTGTATCAATTGATTGAGCAAGTCCTGTATTAAAAACAAATAAAAAAAGAATTGAAATTAATATTTGGAAACTAATTGCTTTGATAAGTTTCATAACAAATTGTTTTGGAATAATTGAGTTCAGTATAAAATGATAGATTTTAAATTTTAGACCCGCAAGGTTTTGTCAATTCGCTATTAATAATTAAAACAATAACTTTGTCTAAAGGCATTGAGGTTGATTGAAATAAACCTTGCGGGTCTTTTTGAAGTAAATCAAATTCAAAACATGAATTATCTCCGAAAAGTGTTTTTCGTCATTGCGATCCGCCAGCTGGCGGAGAAGCAATCTCAATATGTTGAATTACAAAGCTATAGATTGCCTCGTTCCTCGCAATGACGTCTATGATGCGTTTTCGGAGAGGGCTCAATTTCCATATCTAAAACCTAAATTCTAAATTCTCAAATCTAAAAACTCCTATTCCTCTTTATTTAAATCGTTTAAATCTTTTACTAAATTATCAGCTTTTGCAAATAAATCTTTGTATAATTTTTGAAAATGCTGCTTTGTAAGTTTCCTGTTGTCTTTACCATCAATATGATTTACCCTTTTGATAAATTCATTTCTCATTTTTACAGTCTCCGTAATTATTTCTTTTATTTTATCTTCATTTTTTTCAGGAAAAAAATAATTATAAGTGAAACATTCTGAAATAATATCATAAGATAAGTAGTTGATGTCCTTTTTTAGATTTCTTCTTTTTGCCATAATATGTGAAAATTTTAGGTTTGTAAATTGTTTATAAAAGTATAAAATAATTCATTTACTAGAGTAATAAAAATTAAATATTTAAATTTTAATTAGATATTTTTGCGAATTTGTTTTTTGTGATAGCAAAACCTTCAAGGTTTTCATCAATTTACTATTAGATTTTTTTAATGAAGAATATTAACCCACTTTCATGCAAAAACGAAGTGAATTGTATGAATTAGCGATGGATAGTGGGAAATAAAGCGGGAACCGAACCGCCGGCTGGCGGTGAGCTCACGCAAGTAAACCCCGCATTAGAAGTACCCAAATTTGGGGTTTTAAAAACACCAAATTTGTTGGTAAT
>QMPG01000101.1 GCA_003648455.1 Bacteroidota bacterium | reverse complement strand
CTTTATATTAAATTTATTACTAAACATCTAAATTTTATTAATCTGTTTATTAATGCTTCTTTCCCTTTTTAAGGGAAAGTGGCGACAGCCGATAGGGTTATAAAAATAAACTTAAATTTATATACGCTCATAGTTAAATAATCTGAATATTGTCCAATATATAATGTTGAATTTCTAATTTCAATTAATTTATAATATGAAATTTAAAAAATTCCGTAATATTTATATATTTGTAATCACATTTTTAATAAATAAACAATAAAGCCATGTCTGATAAATTTTTCCCTGCAAACATTAAAACACTTTTACAATTAATCTTAAACGAAGAAAAAACTAAAAATCAAATATTTGGTATTCATAAAAATTTATTTTTCACTCCTAAAGAATATGACGTTTTTGAAACAAGTCGTTTCAATCAAGCCCTTGAAACTCCTATTGGCGTTGCTGCAGGTCCACATACTCAATTGTCTGAAAATATTATATCTGCATGGTTGTGCGGAGCCCGATATATTGAATTAAAAACAATTCAAACTCTTGACGAGCTTGATGTTCCAAAACCTTGTATTGACATGCAAGACGAAGGTTATAACTGTGAATGGTCGCAAGAGTTGAAAATTCACCAAGCTTTTGACGAATACCTTAATGCATGGATAATAATTCATATTTTACGAGATAAATTTAATTGGAAAGCAGATATTGGTACAATTTTCAATATGAGTGTAGGATATAATCTAGAAGGCATATTAAACGACAACGTTCAATGGTTTTTCGAAAAAATGAAAAACTGTAAGGCTGAAAAAGACGAGAAGATAAACCAGCTTAAAGACATCTACCCAAACATTGTTAACTTAAATATTCCCGATTGTATTTCAGATAATATTACTTTATCGACAATGCACGGATGTCCACCCGATGAAATTGAAAAAATTGGTTTATATCTTATTGAAGATAAAAAACTTAATACAATAATTAAGTTAAACCCTACTCTTATAGGAGCAAAAGAACTCAGAGATATTTTAAACAATAAATTAAATTTTACAGCTGTTATTCCCGATATTGCTTTTGAACACGATTTAAAATACAAAGATGCAATTAATATTATTAAATCGCTTACACAAAGTGCAAAAGACAATAATGTTGATTTTGGCTTAAAACTAACCAACACTCTCGAAAGCATAAACAACAGAGATGTTTTTGCAAAAGAAACAGCAAACATGATGTATATGAGCGGACGTGCTTTGCATCCAATTTCTGTTAATTTGGCAAGAAAACTCCAAAATGAATTTAATGGCGAATTGGCTATATCTTTTTCAGGAGGTGCAAATTCATTTAATATTAGTGATTTAATTTCTTGCGGATTTAATACAGTTACTGTTTCGTCAGACATTTTAAAACCCGGAGGTTATGGTCGTCTAAAGCAGTATGTTGATGAGTTGCAAAAAGATTTTATTGATAATAAAGCCGCAAAAATTGAACAGTTTATTTTAAGAAAAAATAAATCGAACAACGATATAGATGTTAAAAAAGCAGCTCTCAATAATCTGAACAGATATGCCGATAATGTTGTAGATAATGAACACTATAAAAGACAATACTTGAAAGAACCAAGTATTAAAACAGACAGAGAATTAAATTATTTCGATTGCATTAGTGCTCCGTGTGTTGGCACTTGTCCAACGAATCAAGCAATTCCCGAATATATGTATCACACTTCAAAAGGAGATTTTGATAAAGCTTTTGAGGTTATTATGAATACAAATCCGTTGCCATCGGTTACAGGAATGGTTTGCGACCATTTGTGCCAAACAAAATGCACTCGCATTAATTACGATAACTCATTATTAATTAGAGATATAAAACGCTTCGTAACAGAGCAAAATCATGAAAATTTTATGCCTAAAAAAGCTTCTGCAAATGGTATTAAAGTTGCTATTATTGGTGCAGGTCCGTCAGGGTTATCGTGTGCATATTTCTTAGCATTATCAGGATTTGAAGTAAATATTTATGAAAATTACAGTAAATCGGGAGGAATGGTTGCAAATGCAATTCCATCGTTCAGATTAACTGATGAAGATATTAAAAAAGATGTTGAACGAATTGAAAAACTCGGTGTTAACATTAATTACAATACTAAAATTGACAAAGATAAATTTTCACAATTACAGAAAGAAAACAATTATATTTATCTGGCAACAGGTGCACAGGCATCAAAAAAATTAAGAATAAACGGAATTGAAACTAAAGGAGTTTTTGAGCCTTTACAATTTTTATTTGATATAAAAAATAACAAGCAAGTAAATATTGGTAAAAATATTGCAATAATTGGCGGTGGAAATACTGCAATGGATGCAGCACGAACAGCTCTCCGCCTTGCAGGTGATAATGCAAAAGTAAGCATTGTTTATAGAAGAACAATTAACCAGATGCCAGCTGATTATTATGAGATTAACGCTTGTTTGCAAGAAGGAATTGAAATTCTGGAACTCACTTCACCTGAAGAAATTATTGCAGAAAAAGGTAAAATAAAATCATTGAAATGCAGTAAAATGAAGCTTTCTGAAAAAGATGAAAGCGGAAGAGCTCGTCCTGTAAAGATTGACGGTTCTGAATTTGAAATCCCTTTCGACACAATAATTCCTTCGGTTGGACAAGACCTTGATATTGATTTTGTTGATAATGATTTATTAGAAGTGAATGATTTCACATTTGAAACAAAAATAGAGAATGTTTTTCTTGGCGGTGATGCTTTAACCGGTGGCACTTCAATTATTAGTGCTGTTGCAGATGGTAAAAAAGTTGCTCAAAATATTATTGAAAAATCTCACAAAGAATATAATATTAAACCTGTCGAAAATAAAAAGGATATAACTTATGATGAACTATTAGTAAAACGAGCTAAGCGTGAATATGGTTTAAAAATTAAAGAAACTCCTTTAAGCGACAGAAACAATTTTAATCTCATAACTTCAACTCTCACAAAAGAAGAAGCTATGAAAGAAGCCTCTAGATGTTTATTCTGTGATGAAATATGCAACGTTTGCGTAACCGTTTGTCCAAACAGAGCTAATTACTCTTATGACACAAAACCGGTTGCATATAAGTTAAAAAAAGCCGTTAGAAAAGGTAATAATATTGTATTTGAAGATGATAAACTTTTCTCTATTAAACAAAAGCATCAAGTTTTAAATATAGGTGATTTCTGTAATGAATGTGGCAACTGTACTACTTTTTGTCCTACAAACGGAGCACCATTTAAAGATAAACCTAAATTTTATTTATCACAGCAAAGTTTTGACGATGCCGAATACGGATTTATCTTAAAAGCTAAAAATCATTTGATTTATAAAGATGAAAAAGGCATAAAGGAATTAATTTCTGATGAAAAAACTTTTATCTATAAAGAAGAAAAGATTAATGCTAAATTTGAAAAAGCTGGTTTCTCTTTAATTGAAGCTAATTTTGACAAATCTGTAAACAATGCGACTTTTGATTTTGCAGCACAAATGAGTGTGTTAATTGAAGCTGCACAGGGTTTGTATTTCTTTGAGGATTAAAATCATGCTTAAACAAGTTCAGCATGACGGGTTGTATTACCTGTCATCCCGAACTCGTTTCGGGATCTGGTTCTTGTTTCAATTGAGGGATGCTGAAACGAGTTCAGCATGACGATCTCTGTTTTTGCATGACTTGGTTGTGTTGTATAAAAAAAAAATTTCCAAATCTGCGAGATTTTAAAAATTACATAGCAATTTGAAACAATTCAATCTCCCTAACACTCTTCTCCAAGAGGGAATAAAAAAAATCTGTTATTCGTTAAACTCAAAAGCAGTTTGATATTTTGTAGTGTCCATAACAAATGAGCTGAAAAATTGATTAATATCACTAATAACAGAAAACTTATTTTCAATAAAATCTTTATATCCATCCATGTCTTTTGTGTATACTTTTAACAAAAAATCTGCATTACCCGATATGTAATAGCACTCCATTACTTCATGCAAACTATTTACCTTTTTAATAAAATTATCAACAACACTTTTATGATGTTTGTTAAGTGATACTGAAATATAAATTATTAAGCCCTTATCAATTTTTTTATTATCGACTAATGCTACATATTGTTTTATGAATCCGAATTTTTCAAGCTTTTTTATTCTCTCGTAAATTGGTGTTTTCGATAGTCCTAATTTTGCCGATATTTCTTTTATTGTTATCCGTGCATTGGTTTGCAAAATACTAATTAAATTAAAATCTATCTTATCTAATTTTTTCATAATTAAAAATCTCAGTTCATTTGGCTTATTTATTAACACAAAAATACGTATATTTAATTATATTTCCTATTATTTGCAAAAAATTAGTAATATTTTCTATTATTATCATATAATTACAAAATATTTATCTATAAACTAAAAAAATACTTACTTTTGTATCTCAAATGAAAATAAATTTATAACGACAAACATAATTAAATTAAAAAAATGGCAAAAACAAAAGAACAAGTATTAGAGAATACTATTAAACGATGCAGGGAAAGAAAAATGATTATCCCTACATACAAACAAATGAGAAATCCTGAATTAATTCCCGACAAGATTAAAGATAGGTTAAAAAATATTGGTTTATGGGACTTAAATTCACTAAACCTTTTTAGAATCACTTGGAAAAACGAACCTGTAAAATTTGGTGGCGGTTTTGGTAACGTTAATTACATTGAATTACCACCTGAACTAACAGGAGTAAAAGCAAAAATTAAAGTTCTTATTGGGAAATTTTTTCCAACAGGAGCACATAAAGTTGGAGCAACATTTGGTCCATTGGTTGAGAAATTGGTTAGCGGAACTTTTGACCCAACAACACAAAAAGCTTTATGGCCATCAACAGGAAATTATTGTCGTGGTGGTGCTTACGACTCTTATCTTTTAGGTTGCGATTCTGTTGCTGTATTACCTGAACAAATGTCGCAAGAACGTTTTGACTGGTTACATAAAGTAGGTGCAGAAGTTTTTGCAACACCCGGATGTGAAAGTAATGTAAAAGAGATTTACGACAAAGCTAAAGAATTATTACACGAAAGAGGCGATGGTATTGTTAATCTTAATCAATTTAGTGAGATTGGTAATTCATTATGGCATTATGCAGTTACAGGTCCTGCAATGGAAGAAGTTTTCAATGCAGATAAGAACGACAAAAGTCGCTTTAGCGCAATTTTCTTAACTCAGGGTTCCGCAGGTACCTTAGGTTGTGCCGATTATATTAGAGAAATTCATCCACAGGTAAAAGTTTGTGCAGGAGAAGCATTACAGTGCCCTACCCTATTGTATAACGGCTATGGTGGTCACCGTATTGAAGGTATTGGTGACAAGCACGTTCCATGGATTCATAACTTAAAAAATATGGATATGGTTGCAGGTATCGATGATGAGCCTAACATGCACATTATGAGATTGTTTAACGAGCCTGAAGGTAAAAAATTCTTAATTGAAGAAAAAGGTATTGATCCTGAATTAGTTAATAAACTTGAATTATTGGGAATATCTTCTATCGCTAACGTAATGGGTGCTATTAAAATGGCAAAATATTACGAAATGAACGAGAATGATGTTGTATTTACTGTTGCTACAGATTCAATGGAAATGTACCAATCTCGTATGGTTGAAGAGAAAGCAAAATTCGGTGAGTATAATGCACGTAAAGCTGATGTTTGTTTTACTGCTGACTTAATGGGATTAACCATTGATAATATGATTGAAATGACATATTACGAAAAGAAACGTATGCACAACCTTAAATATTTCACATGGATTGAGCAACAAGGCAAAACTGTTGAAGAATTAAATGCCCAATGGTATGACGAAAACTATTGGAAAAATGAATACTCAAAAGTCGAGGAGTGGGATCAAGAAATTATGGAATTTAACGAGAGAACCGGCGTCTTAAAAAATTTGTAAAAGAGTATTAATTTAGAACACAGATGACACAGATTAAGCGGATAATCGCAGAATAAAACCTATGTTATCTGTGTTTTATTCACAGCTATTTCGGATTTCAAATTCGAAATAGCGAGTATATTCTATAGCCAGGGCTTAAATTTCTAACAGACTGAATATCAACATTTAAACATTGTTGGGATTTGTAAAAATATTCAAAACCTGACTTTTTAAACTGAAATCATGAGTAAATTTTATTTTGAATGTATAAACTGTGGTAAAAAATATGCTTCAAACGAAGTAAGCTATCTTTGTCCCGATTGTGAAAAAGATAACACAAACACAATGCCACCCAAAGGTGTTCTAAAAACCATTTATGAATATGACACAATTAAAAGCAATGTAAAACCACAAGATATATTTGATAATCTTGAAAAAAATGATTTTTTAGAACTTCTTCCTATTAATTCAAAAACGAACTTACCATATTTACGTGTTGGGAAAACTCCTTTGTATAAAATTGATTCAATAGACGGAGAAAAAATAGATTTTGAAATCTTTTTAAAAGACGATTCTCAAAATCCAACATTCTCTTTTAAAGACCGAGCTTCATATATAGTATCTGGCTATGCAAAAGAAAACAGAATAAATACAATAGTAGCTGCATCAACAGGCAATGCAGGTTCGTCGCTTGCAGGTATTTGTGCTTCTCAAAAGCAAAAAGCCATAATATTCGTGCCAGCATCAGCACCAAAAGCAAAGCTAACACAAATTGTTATGTATGGTGCACAAATAATTCCTGTTGCCGGAACTTACGACGATGCTTTTGATCTTAGCATTGAAGCTACAAAAAAATTTGGCTGGTATAACAGAAATACTGCTTTTAACCCGTTCACTATTGAAGGAAAAAAAACTGTTTCGTTTGAAATATTCTCACAATTAGGGAAACATATTCCTGATAGAATTTTTGTACCTGTTGGTGATGGTGTAATTATATCCGGTGTTTACAAAGGTTTTGAAGATTTATTAAAATTAGGTGTCATTAATAAAATCCCCACAATTGTAGCTGTGCAATCAGAAGGTAGCAGTAACATAATTAATAATATCGATAATGATAAATTTGTTTCAAAAGCAAGCAACACAATTGCAGATTCAATTGCTGTAGATATACCGCGAAATTATTATATGGCTAAAGATTTTATTAAAAAGTATAAAGGAGAAATCGTATCGGTTTCTGATGATGAAATTATGAAAGCATCATTAACTTTAAGCAAAAACACCGGTATTTTTTCAGAACCGGCAGCAGCAGCGGCTTTTGCAGGAATTTTAAAATATAAAGAGAATAAAAAAATAAAAGATAATTCAAAAAATGTTGTTTTATTGACAGGAAGTGGCTTAAAAGACCTGAATTCTGTACAAAGTTTGATAGATTTCCCAAAACCAATCAATCCGAATCTAGATGATTTAGAAAAAATTTTATCTCTTTTGTAAGGTTATTAATAAATTATTTATAAATTTATAGTTGTTTTATTAACTATCAACTATCAACTTATGGACAATCTAATTATTGAAGGTACAAAATCTTTTCCAAATATTATGTTTATTCCTGAGATTAATAAATTTGAAATTTCAGGTCATTCTTATCCCCAGGATCCAATTGAAGAATATAAACCTGTTTTTAATTGGATTGAAAATAATTTAGGAAAATTTAAAACCCAAAAAATAGTTTTCTCACTAAAACTTTATTACTTTAACTCTGCATCAAACAGGATTATATTAACTCTTTTAAAAAAAATTGAACATTTTTATAATTCCGGTTCAAATATTGAAATTGATTGGTACTATGATGACGAAGAAATTTTTAATGATGGTAAAATATTTGCCACTTTAGTAAAGATCCCAATGAATTTCATTCCTCTTCATGATTATGATTATAACACTTAAAATTTTAGACTAAATATGATTTACTTAAAAAACGCTACTTACGTTGATAGCGTTACCCTAGAATTTAAAAAAACAAACATACAAGTAGAACAAGGGAAAAAAGGGAAAATACAATTTATTGATAAACTTCCTGAGAACATCAATCCAAACGAAATAATTGACTGTAATAATAAAATTGTTACTAAATCGTTTGCATGCGGACATCATCATGTTTACTCTGCATTGTCGAGAGGCATGGGTGCTCCTAAAAAAAATCCCGAAAATTTTCTTGATGTATTAACCTACATTTGGTGGACACTCGACAAATGTCTTGATAAAGAAATGATTGAGGCTAGTGCCTTAACAACAGCAATGGCATGTGCAAAAAGTGGAGTTACTTTTGCTATTGATCATCACGCCTCTCCTTTTGCAATTGAAGGCTCATTAGAAACAATTGCAGCAGCTTTTGACAAAGTTGGTGTATCTCATTTGCTATGTTACGAAATATCTGACCGAGACGGCTTAGATATTGCTCAAAAAGGATTAGATGAAACAGAGAACTATTTAAAAACACAACAGGGTTTAGTTGGCTTGCATGCTTCATTTACTGTTTGTAACGACACTTTAAAAAAAGCTGTTGACCTATCAAATAAATACAATTCAGGTATTCATGTTCATGTTGCAGAAGATAAATATGATGAAGATCACAGTATAAAAAACTACAACAAACGAATTATTGAACGGTTTAACGATTTTGGTGTTTTAAACTCTTCTAAAACAATACTTGGTCATTGTCTTCATCTTGACGATAATGAAAAACAAATTGTAAGAAACTCAAATGCTTATGTTGTTCAAAATACCGAAAGCAATTTAAATAATAATGTTGGTTATTTTAATTCGCAAAATCTTGGCGACAACATTATGCTTGGAACAGACGGAATGCACAGCGACATGTTACGTAGTGCTAAAGCTGCTTTTTATGTAGGACAAGGTTTTGATAATATTGATTTCCCCGGTGCTTACTCTCGGTTTAGAAAAGTGCATCAATACATTGCTGATAACAATTTTATTGGAGATGGTGATAATAACCTGGTAGTTTTAGACTACGACTCTCCTACTGAGATTAATCAAAATAATTTTTTAGGGCATTTCATTTTTGGCATTGAATCGAAACATGTTGAACATGTTATTTCTTCGGGCAAACTAATTGTTAAAAACAAAATTATTCAAACTGTTGACGAGCAGAAAATTTTATCAATGTCTCAAGAACTTAGTAAAAAACTTTGGGATAAGATGGCGAAATTATAAAATACTCATTTCAAAATATTAGAAAACAAAAAACTGCCGATTTTTTTAAATCGGCAGTTTTAGGAATAAACGCAAAATCCATTAATTTTATTTAACTAGTGTCCATCCGTAAAGTAATGAAATTTAATTCAAACTGTCATTTCGAGCGATAGCGAGAAATCTTGTTCCCTTACTGTGAGCGAGTTAGATTTCTCGCTATCGCTCGAAATGACAACAATG
>QMPG01000100.1 GCA_003648455.1 Bacteroidota bacterium | reverse complement strand
TATAAATATTAAATTTTTGTGCAAACATTTTCTGTTAATCCACAAATCACTCATCACCTCTTGAAAACCCCACAGAAGTCTAAAATTACTTTATCCTCATCATATTCTAATTCAAAAAATTCTTTATGGCTCACTAGAAAGGCAACAATATCAGCTTTTTCGTATGCTTCTTTGTAATTTGTCAATTTAAATACCTTGTGTTCTTCAATATTTGGCTCAACTACATAAATTTCTTCATTATTAGCATCTTGCATCACTTTTTGAGTAATATATTTTGCCGGAGATTCTCTTAAGTCATCAATATTTGCTTTAAAAGCTAAGCCCATACATGCAATTTTTGGTTTCTTTCCATGCTTTAATTCAAACTCAAGTTTTGCATTCTTAATCTTTTCGGCACACCAATAAGCTTTGTAATTATTTGTTTCTCTTGCTTTGTTAATTATTTGAGATTCGCGAGGAAAATCAGAAACAATAAACCAAGGATCAATAGCAATACAATGACCTCCTACGCCGGAACCCGGTTGCAAAATATTTACTCGTGGATGTTTATTTGCAAGTTTTATTAATTCCCAAACATTAATTCCTGCTTTATCACAAATAAAAGATAATTCATTTGCAAAGGCAATTTGAACATCTCGTGATGAATTTTCAGTTAGTTTACACAATTCTGCTGTTTTCGAATTAGTTTTGTGCAACTCACTTCTTACAAATGTACTATAAAAATCACATGCTTTTTGTGTTGATGCTTCATCAATACCGCCAATAACTCTATCGTTATGTTCTAATTCATAAATAACATTACCGGGTAATACTCTCTCAGGGCAATAAGCAATATTAATCTTCCCTTTTAACTCAGGTCTTGCTTCGAATATTTTATTGGTCATACGTTCTGTCGTATGAACAGGAGACGTTGATTCTATTATAAATAAATTACTCTCTTTTAAAACAGGAATAATTGCCTCTGTAGCAGCTTCTACAAAAGAAATATCCGGCTCGTGTTCTCCCTGAAAAGGTGTAGGAACAGCTATAATAAAAACATCAGCTTCTTGTGGTGAAGTTGCTGCTTTTAAATTACCGGCTTCAACAACTTCTTTTACTAGTTGTCCTAATTCGGGTTCAACAATATGAATTTTACCTTGATTAATTGTCTCAACTACTTTCTCATTAATATCAATACCTAAAACACCTAAACCGTTTTTTGCCATTAAGGCAGCAGTTGGCAACCCAATATAGCCAAGCCCCATCATTACAACTCGCGAATACTTACTTTGCATATTATTATTTTTTAAATAGATTGTTAATTTTTTTTTGCAAAAATATAAATTTTTATTCACAATTAATAATTTAGAAATACATTAATTGGTGGCTGTAAAATTGGGAAATTGGTAGCTTGTGAAATTGAATTAAGTAATTAAGTAGGCTTACTTTTCGTGAAAAACCAACAATGGAATTTCAGTATGTAATAGCATTTTTTTTGTAAAACTAGGGGTTAATAATTTTGTGAAAAAATTTCTTTTTTGTTTAGCAATTGAAATAATATCAATTCTATTTTTTTGCATATATTCATCGAATCCGGCTAAAACATTTTCACTTTCAACTATGTCGAAAGCCATTTGAGTATCTTTATATTTTTTTACATAATTACGAATAGTAAGCATGTTTCTATAATCAAGCCTGAATTTTGCACCAAAGCAAACATATACAAAAAATATTTTAGGATTTAAGGAACCTTTAAATGTCATTAGTTTATCAATTGCAATAAAATCTGCATCGTCAAACCGAATTGCATACACAATATTTTTGATAGTTTTATATTTGGCCTCTAAAGGGACAGCAATTACCGGAAATTCTGCATGGTCGATAACTGATTGTGTTACGCTTCCAAATAAATTTTCAAATAAACCACTCTCTCCTTTTATTCCCATAATTATAACATCGGGATTGTAAACGAGTGAGTAACTAATTATTTCGTCTTCGGCTATACCTGAACTTAGTTGATAGTTGGATAGTGTTACATTTTTTATGTTTTTTCTTTTTATCTGTGCTTTAATTTTTGAATGAAAATTAATAATTTTTTCTTCTTCGTGTTGTTTGTTTGCTTCAATTAATTCATTACTGACATCATCGAACCCAACGAAATCAAACATTGATCCGGGATTGCTGTATGTTGGTATAACATAAGAATAAAAAAGTTTTATTTCTGCTTGATATTCTGACGCAAATTTTAATGCATACTGACATGCATTATCAGAGCATTCTGAAAAATCTATAGGAACTAATATTTTCATAAAGCTAAAGTTTGAAGGTTCAAAGTTCAAAAAGTATTCAAGATTATCTATCTAAACTAACTAATTCAAAGTTAATATTTTTTATGATAAAAGACAATAATTTTCACTTCATAAACTATTAAAAGACCTCAATTTTATACAATATACTTTTAGAAAACACCTCGTAATTCCGTAGGGGAATAAATTTAATAATATAATTAACTTGTTTTGAGTTAGTGTTTGCACGAAAACGCCCATATTGTCATTTCGACTAAAAGGAGAAATCTCATAACACAGTGTATATAAGTTGAATGAGATTTCTCACTTCGTTCGAAATGACATCACAACTAAAATTTTACGAGTTTTCGTGCCGGCACTACATAGTTGTAATATAAGCTCAAATTAAACCTCTAAAACTTTATTTTGATTTACATACCAAATATATCCTTTCACATTCTCATATCCCATCTTCAACAAATAATTTACATAATTTGATACTTGGGTAATATATTCGGGTTTTTCTTCGTTAACAAATTTATAATCAATCACAATTGCCTCACTACCAGCAATTAACACACGGTCGGGACGCCTAACATTTCCATCGGAAAGCAGAATGTCTGTTTCATTTTTTATTGTCCATTCAGGACTAAACCATTTTTTTATTTTTTCGTCTTTAAATAATTGCTTAATCTGAGTTGAAATTTCTTGTTTTTCTTTATCGTCAATTTTCCCTTCAAAATAAACTTTATTTACAGCAGTTTCGATATCTTTCTCTGTATAAATATATTCAAATATCTTATGCATAATTGTTCCTTTGTTGATATGCGATTTGCTGTCAATGTTTACTTCTGAAAAGAACTCATTACTGTGAAATTTCAACCTTAGTCTGTTTTTGTCTGTATTTGATAAATACTTATTAAAACAAAAATCATTTGTGCCTTTTTTATTAGTTTCTGCTTTAATAGAACTAATACTTCCCATAGAAAAAATCTTTGTTTCATCATTCCAATAGTCTTCTAAATTGGGGTGTTCTTGGGAAAAATTTTTTATCAATTTATTATTTATAACTTCTAAAGCTAAATCACCCATATTTTTCACCTCCTTTTTTTTATTACTATTCAGTGGGGCAAAGGCAAATAAAGCATTTTCGGCACGTGTAAAAGCCACATACAAAAGATTTATATTATCGACATAAGCCTGTAGTTTTTCATTAAAATAATCTTTGTAAAATATGGTGTCAGTAAGTTTTTGTGAATATTTAACAGGGACTAAATCAAGCAAATTAAAAGGTTCGGAATTTGGTTTACACCATATATTCTTGCTGTGTTTGCTGTCATTATCGATTGCCCAATTGCAATAAGGAATAATAACTGCTTTAAACTGAAGTCCTTTAGATTTATGTATTGTCAAAATTCGAATAGCTTTTTGCTCATCAGAAGATTTTATTGTTTCTTTTATGCCAAACTCATCCCACCATCTTAAAAATAAACTTATATCGGAAGAATCACTTTTAACAAAATTAAAAACAATGTTTTGGAATGCCTGCAAAAACGATATTTCAGCATCAAAATTATTTAATTTAAAGATATTGATAATATTCTCAACTAATTCGTATAATGTGAGATGCTTTAATTTATTTATATTTTGTGAAAATTCATGAGGTAAAAATTTACTAAACACTTCTTGGTGCTTCTCTCCAATTTCGAGAAAAATATTGTTAAACTTATCATTATCAAATTCATTGTTTGATATATATTGATTATACTGGTAAACAATATTTGCATTGTTGATATTATCTTCAGAATTTACAAAATATTTCAAAATCAATAATATAAAACGAACAATAAACGAATTTTTCAAATAAAGAGATTCGTTTGATATAACATCGTATTTGTATTTTGTATTTAAGTGTTCATTCTTATATTTCAATAAAAAATTGGAAATTTTCTCTGCTTCTTTGCTGGTTCTAACCAGAATAGAAATATCGTTAAGTTGATAATTATTGTCTTGTAACTGCTCAATAACTTTTGGTAATGCTTCCTCAATATTGTTGTCAAATTTATTTTCTTTGGTGTTTTCAAAAAAAGAAACGTTTATGTAACCGCCTTGTTTTGTGTTTGGTGTATTTTGAAACACATCTTTATAAGCATTGGCAATTTGAGTTTTATAATTTTCATCAATTTCTGCATCATTAACATTTTGGTTGTAGACATTTTGCAAAAAATTTGCAGCATAATTAAAAAATGAATTATTAAAGTCAATAATATTTTTTTTGCTTCTCCAGTTAGTTTTAAGAGGCTTACTGTCGTCGATTCCCTGATTGTGAAAATCTTTATTGATTTGTTGTGAAAGAAGTTTCCAGTCACCGTTTCGCCAACGATAGATTGATTGTTTTACATCGCCAACAACAAGGCTGGTGTTGTTATTTGCAAGACTATTATCGATTAAAGGTTTAAAATTATTCCATTGTAATCTTGATGTATCCTGAAACTCATCAATCATAAAATGCTTATAGTAATTCCCAATTTTCTCATAAATAAAAGGAGTGTCGCTTCCGTCAATAATTTTGTTAAGCAAAACAGCCGAATTACTTATAAGAAAAATGTTGTTCTCTTTGCAATATTCGTTAATTTTTTTTGAGACATCGGCTAAAATGCCAAGTGTGTAGAATTGTTGATAAATCTCTTTAGCGGTATAATACTTATCTTTATTTGAATAATAATATTGAACTGCTTCAACTAACAATTTATTCAATCCAAGATTATAGACAGCTGTAATTTCTTCTTTTTTTGTTGATGATGATGAATACCATTTCTCAAGAAAATCTTGACAATCTAATACACGTTTACCGGGAACAAAACCTTGTTTTCTAAACTCACTTTTATTAAAATCCTTTTTGATTGACAGTTTCCTGAAATGATTTGCAAAACTGGTTTTCCCGTGTGAAAAATCTTCAACTGTTAAACCGTTATCATTAATAAATTTTAAGCCCTTCTCTCCTATTTCTTGTAAATCATTTTCGAATTTCTTTTTAATATTATTAATTTCGGATAAATATTTTTTCAAAAAATTTCTGTTGCTCAATTTATTAGCCAATTCGTTTCCCAACAATTGAAAATCTTCTTTAAATATCTCTGATTTGGATAGCTTAAAAATATCATCATAAATTCTCCAACTATTACCATCTTTAATTTTATCATTAATAAATTCTAGCAACCATTTTTTTAAGTCATTATCATTGTCAATATCTAAAATTAAATTATCAACAGCTGTTGACAGCACTTTGTCAATATCCAATTCAACATTAAAGCCGTATTGAAGACCAATTTCACGAACAAAAGCTCGAATAACTTTTTGAAAAAAACTATCGATAGTTCCAACCGAAAAACGCGAATAATCATGTAAAATGCGAGCAAGAATAAGAGATGATTTTTGTTTTATCGCTTTATCGCTTAAATTAAATTCTTTTTTAAACTCATTGTAATAATCAACATCATTATTAAACTTTTCTACATTGCTCAATTTGTAGAGAGCTTCAATAATTCTGGTTTTCATTTCGTCGGTAGCTTTGTGGGTAAAAGTTACAGCCAAAATGTTTTTGTAACTCAAATTACTCTTAAACAATAAACGAAGATATTCCTCGGTTAAACGATAAGTTTTACCCGAACCTGCTGATGCTCTATATACATTTAATTTCGACATTGATGGTATTAAATTGATATGACTTTCCAGAGTCTGAAAGACCTGGAAGTGTCGAATTTATATTTAACAACTTTCCTAAATCAAAAAACCTATAAAAGTCAAATTGCAAAACACTTCCATGTTTAACAACGCTGGAAGGTTTCTTCATCTTTCAATCCCGAAGTATCAGGATTTCGCTAACGCTAAACTTTATGAACTTTAAACTACTTTTTTCTAATGCATAATTTTAAATATCAATTCTTTTAAAAGCTCTCCCGGTTCTGTTGATACATTATCTACTCCTTTCGATTTCATATCATATTCTCGTAATAGAGAAATTGCATGAACAGTTTTTCTTGCATTATAGTTTCGTGCAGCTAAAGAATAATCTTTAACAAAATAAGGTGATACTCCAATAGTTGCTGCTACATTACGTTGACTTTTATCTTTCACAAAATGGTATTGCAATATTTTTGTAAAAAAGTTAAACAAAGCAGAAATGGTTGGAATAATATTATGTTGTTTTTGATTTTTTGCAAAATAATTAATTATTCTGTTAGCTTTTAATACATCTTTATTTGCAATTGCATTTTGCAACTCAAACACATTAAAATCTTTACTTATTCCAATGTTTTTTTCAATATGTTCGGCATTAATTTTAGTGTTTGCGGGTAAAACAATTGTTAGTTTCTCCAGTTCATTAACAATTTTACTTAAATCGTTGCCAAGATATTCGGCTAATAACATGGTAGATTTAGGATCAATTGAATAACCTTTTTGTTTTAGAAAATATTCAATCCATTTTGGGATTTGAGAATCATACATTTTTTTTGATTCAAAAATCACAGCGTCTTTATTCTTATTTAAAGCCTTATAAAGTTTTTTTCGTTTATCTAGAGTTTTATATTTAAAATTTACTACTAAAATGGTTGATTTTAAAGGACTTACAATATAATAATTTAGGGTGTCGATATTTTTAATTTCCTGAGCTTCTTTTAAAATCACAATTTGATAATTAGCCATCATAGGAAAACGACGGGCATTATCAATTACATTGTTAATATCAGAATCTTTACCATAAAGAACAGAAAAATTAAAAGATTTTTCAGCTTCGGTTAATACATTTTCCTGAATATAATTAGTTATTTTATCGATAAAGAAGGGCTCGTCTCCCATCAAAAAATAAACAGGCTTATATATCTTATTTTTTAAGTCGGTAATAATTTGGTCAAATGTCATAATTAAAATCTTAAATGTTTAACAGAGTCTCCACGGTTAAGAATTTCCTTTAAAGAATCAATTCCTATTTGTAAATGGTTTTCAACAAAATTATCAGTAACAGTTTTATCACTTTCTTTTGTTTTAATACCCGACGATATCATTGGTTGGTCAGACACAAGCAATAAAGCACCTGTTGGTATTTGATTTGCAAAACCTACTGCAAAAATTGTTGCTGTTTCCATATCAATTGCCATTGAACGCGTTTTTCGAAGATATTCTTTAAATTCATCATCGTGTTCCCATACTCTGCGGTTTGTTGTTACAACAGTACCTGTCCAATAATCGCACTTTTGTTTACTAATAACTTCCGATACAGCGCGTTGTAAATTAAAAGCAGGTAAAGCCGGAACTTCAGGCGGAAAATAATCGTTTGATGTTCCTTCACGACGAATGGCTGCAATTGGTAAAATTAAATCACCAAGTTTATTTTTTTTCTTCAAACCACCACATTTACCTAAAAACAAAACTGCTTTAGGTTTTATAGCTCCTAATAAATCCATAATTGTTGCTGCATTTGGACTACCCATTCCAAAATCAATTATTGTTATCCCGTTGGCTGTAGCATTTGGCATTGGTGATTTTTCTCCTATTACCGGTACATTATTCCATTCGGCAAATAATTTAACATAATGAATAAAATTTGTTAATAAAATATATTTCCCAAACTTATTGAGAGACTGGTTTGTATAGCGAGGTAACCAATTTTTTATTATTTCATTTTTTGTTTGCATAATTTTTTTTATATTTTTTGTAAAATTAATGAAATCTATAATTTTATAAACTTAATTTGATTACTATTTTTTAATTAAAAATTAAAAATATATTTATAGACTTTTGTGTTCTTCTTAATATTATATTCAATCCCTTTAGGATTGTTTATTAATTTATATTTCTAATCCATAGGTTTAGCCTATGGCTATTCATTATTAATCCCTTTCAGGGATTTTTTGCTACTAATATATTCAATTTAAAATTATTTTCCTTTTCTACATTGTAAAACTTTATACTAACTCAATTATTATTTATTTCCCTGAAAGGGAAAAATATGAATAACTCCGTATGAAATGCGGAGAATCAAAATAAAGCGAACATACAACCCTGAAAGGGTTGAATAAATTTATCACATTCTATTAAATTCTAACAAATTTAAAACATTGCATTAATAAAAAATGTAATTTTACATGAAATTATAAAGTCTTATTTTTGAATTTACATAAAAATCATGCAACAACTAAATTTACCAACTTATCAACATCGAACTAAAACTGAAGGCGACAAAAACCTAATTTTCGATATAATAAGAAAAAAATATGTTGCTTTAACTCCCGAAGAATGGGTTAGACAAAATTTTATTCATTATCTGATTAATGAAAAGAATTATCCTGCACCATTAATTGCTGTTGAGATGGCTTTAAAAGTTAATACTGTTACTCGACGATGTGATATTGCATTATATAATAAAAAGGGCAAGCCATTTGTTATTGTTGAATGTAAAGCTGCTGATGTTAAAATCAGTCAGAAAACATTTGAGCAGATAGCCGGCTACAACATCGAACTACAGGTTGATTATTTGATAGTTACAAATGGAATTAATCATTATTGCTGCAAAATTGATTATGAATTAAACACTTTTCAATTTTTGAAAGATATACCTGATTATAAAGAAATTTCAAACAAATAAAAAAAGTCTGACAGTTTATATATAACTGTGAGACTTTTATCTTTTGCAAGTCAAATTATTTAGAAAATTTCGATTTCCTATTTAACAATAATAAACTTACACATTTTTTGCAACTTATTTTTTTCTGTTATTTTTAAAAAATATATTCCTGCAGGTTCATTTGAAATATCTATTTGAATATTATCCGAATTAATCCTCTTAGAATTTATGTTTCTTGATTTTCCAAGATAATCAAACATTGTTATCTTAATATCTTTAGCATTATTAACTGTTAAATTATTTAATTTAATATTAACAATATCTTTTACAGGGTTTGGATATAGTATAAATGACATTTGATTACTAAATTCCGGAACTGAGGTTTTTTCTTTAAAATTAGCAATAAAACTTGTATCATTTGTTACCGAGAAACTAATAATCGTATCTGTTGAAACTTCTATACCATTTGTTGTCCAGTTTACAAAATTATATCCTG
>QMPG01000099.1 GCA_003648455.1 Bacteroidota bacterium | reverse complement strand
GATTTATTTGTTATTCAATCTGCTGTAGCTCCGGCAGCCAATATTATCATCCAAATAAGGAAATATGGAGGCGATAAGCAAAAAGTTGGCAGTGTAATGTTTATAAGTTATTTGATTTGTTTGATTTCAATTCCTTTGTGGTTGTCAATATGGAGAATTATCGGATAAATATTATGTTAAATAGAAATTCTTCTAAAAATGTATATTTTTACAGAAATTGCATTTATGCTGAAACTAGCTTATTGTTTTAAATTTATTGGAATATCTCTAATAACAATATATTTTAGTTTATTGTTTATAAAAATTTATATTTAAATTGGCTTTTTCATTTTAATATCGACTTATACTATCATACCTTAAAATTAATATTATTAATTATTTAATTTGAAGATAATATTGATTATTCAAATTAATAACTCGCTTAGAATTGAATAATTGAAATTTGTTTATTAATTCCCTATAAATATAAAGCCTGAATTAGATAAAGTGTAGCTAAGATATTTAATAAAATAATTCTATTGTCCTATAATTAATATTATGTTAAATAGATGTTTTAAAAATATAGGAGAAAAATATTTATCTCTCTCCTATATAAATTATCTTATTGTTCTTTAACTTTATTTATTTCTTCTTTAATGGCATTAAATTTATCCATTTTTTTCATTCTGTAATATAAAGTTTTTAAAGATTCCATTGTACTCATATCTTTAGGATTAATCTCATGTGCTTTTTCTAAATATGGAATTGCTTGTTCGAAAACTTTATCAGCAGCAGCTTTTTTAATTTCATATTTTTTGTTATCATTTTCTTCATTAGCAATATCTATAAGTTTTACTGCTTTATTATAATAAAGAGCTCCCATATTATACTGAGCATCAAAATATTCGGGGTTAATTTCAATTGATTTTGAATAAGCTTTTACTGCATTTTCGAAATCTTCTAACTTGTCGTATAAAGTTCCTTCAGCAAAATAAAAAGAATAATTAGAACTATCATTAGCAATGGCTTTATCTAAATATAAAAGAGCTTCTTGCGATTGATCTGAATTTAAATAAAAATTAATAAGCTCAATCATTAATAAGTTATTATCTTCAGGATAAGCTGCTATACCCTCTTTTAGTGTTTTTAAAGCATTAACAGTGTCTTTTTGTTCTTTATATATATTTTCAATATACAAATATACCTTAGCTCCTTTAAATTTGTATTTAGCACATTCTTTGTAATATTTAATTGCTTTATCGTATAGTTTAGCCCTATCTGCTGCTACTGCTGAATAAAATACTGACATTGTATCTATCTGAGCAATAAAAGGCAATTCATTAATTTTTACAGCATTCTGAAAAGATTTAAAAGCCTCTTCATATTTATTGTCTTTACTGTTAAATTCAGTAATTCCTTTATTAACGAATTGTAAAGTCATAATCTTCAAACTCTTAATAATATCTTCTTTGTATTTTCCTTTTTTATCAAGTTCTATAGCTTTTAAAAAAGCAGCTTTTGCTTCTTCTAAAGGATTTTCGCATAAATTTTGGAATGCAGTATCTTTTGATCCGTATAATGCTTGGTAAACCAATCCTCTATAATACCAGGTTTTAGCTTTAAGTTTTGTCTTCTCATGCTTAGTTGCTAAATCAATAGCTTCTTTAGCTTTACCTAACTCATTATATTGTGGTTTTAGGTAATTGTATGCACTAACAACTTTTGAATTTTGAGCATTTACATACACTATGCTCATTATGAATACTAATACTAATACTATTTTTTTCATTTTATTTTGGTTTTAAATTTTTGCAAAAATACATTTTTTTTATTTTGAATCAAATATTTTCTTCTTCTACTTCATTTTCATCATCTCCGTTGGCTTCAACGTATGTTATAGATGCAATTTCATCGTTTTCTTTCAGATTTATTAATCTAACGCCCTGAGTAGCACGTCCCATAACTCTCATATCTGAAACAGCTAGTCTAATAGTTATTCCATTTTTAGTAATAATCATCAAATCATCAGTTTCAATAACTCCTTTAATAGCAATTAAATTACCTGTTTTATCTGTAATATTAATAGTTTTAACTCCTTTCCCACCACGATTTGTAATTCTGTAATCGTTTATTTTTGAGCGTTTTCCATATCCTTTTTCAGAAACAACCAAAATGTCTTCTTCTTCTTTCTCTACACAAACCATTCCAACTACTTCGTCTTTTTCTGAAATATTTATTCCTTTAACACCCTGAGAATTTCTTCCAACTGTTCTTACTTTAGTTTCTGGGAAACGAATTGCTTTGCCTGATTTTACAGCAATCATGATATCACTAACACCTGAAGTAAGCTTTGCTTCAAGTAAATGATCACCATCTTTAATATTGATAGCATTAATACCATTTTGACGAGGTCGAGAGTATGCTTCTAAAAAAGTTTTCTTTACAATACCTTTTTTGGTACACATAATTATATAGTTTCCCTTAATATAATCTTCGTCATCCAATTTTTTTGTATTTATAAATGCTTTAATTTTATCTTCAGGATCAATATTAATTAGGTTCTGAATAGCCCTTCCTTTTGATGTACGTGTTCCTTCAGGAATTTCATAAATCTTTAACCAATAACATTTTCCTTTTTCAGTAAATAATAATAAAGTATTATGCATTGTAGCAACAAACAAGTGCTCAATAAAATCGGCATCTCTAGTAGAACTTCCTTTGCTACCGGTTCCTCCCCTATGCTGAGTTTTAAATTCAGTTAAAGCTGTTCTTTTAATATAACCTAAATGAGAAATAGTAACAACTACTTCATCATCAGCATAAAAGTCTTCAGGATTAAATTCTTCTGAAGCATAAACAATTTCTGTTCTTCTTTCGTCGCCGTACTTGTTTTTTATTTCTACTAATTCATCTTTTATTATTTGCATACGAAGCGATTTGTCATTTAAAATTTCTTTCAAATGTTCAATTAACTTCATTAATTCTGAATAATCTTGTTTTATCTTATCTCTTTCTAAACCTGTTAGTTTTTGTAATCTTAAATCAAGAATTGCTTTTGCTTGAATTTCACTCAATTGAAAATTATTAATTAAACCTTTTTTTGCTTCATCCGGTGTTTTAGATGATCTGATTAATGCAATAACTTCATCAAGATTATCTAAAGCAATTAATAAACCTTCTAATATATGTGCTTTCTTTTCGGCATTAGCTAATTCATATTTAGTTCTTCTTACAACAACTTCATGCCTGTGCTCAATAAATTTTCCTATTAAATCTTTTAAATTTAATAATTGAGGCTTACCATCAACTAACGCAATATTATTTACATTAAATGAAGATTGTAGTGCGGTATATTTAAACAATTTGTTTAATACAACATTCGCTATTGCGTCTTTTTTCAAATCATAAACAATTCGCATTCCTGTACGGTCAGATTCATCATTTACATTTGATATACCTTCAATTTTCTTTTCATTGATTAAGTCAGCAGTTTTCATTATCATTTCTGCTTTGTTAACCTGATAGGGTATTTCTGTTATAATTATTCTTTCTCTTCCCGAAGCTGTTGTTTCAATATTTGTTTTTCCCCTAACAACAATTCTTCCACGACCGGTTTCAAAAGCATCTTTAACTCCTTTATATCCATATATTGTACCGCCTGTTGGGAAATCAGGGGCTTTTATGTGTGACATTAATTCTTCAATAGTAATATCATTGTTATCAATATATGCAATTCCTGCGTTTATGGCTTCAGTTAAATTATGAGGAGGCATATTTGTTGCCATACCAACAGCTATACCAGATGCACCATTAACTAAAAGCAAAGGAATTTTTGTAGGCAAAACAGTCGGTTCTTTTAGTGTATCGTCAAAATTTAACTGAAAATCAACAGTGTCTTTATCCAAATCTGCTAAAGTATCTTCAGCCATTTTGCTTAATCGAGCTTCTGTGTAACGCATTGCAGCAGGACTGTCGCCATCAACAGAACCAAAGTTTCCTTGACCTTGAATTAAAGGGTAACGTAATGACCATTCTTGAGCCATACGAACCATTGCAAAATATACTGATGAATCTCCGTGAGGGTGATATTTACCAAGAACCTCTCCTACTATTCTTGCTGATTTTTTATATGGTTTTGTTGATGTTATGCCAATATCTGACATACCAAACAAAATTCTTCTGTGAACAGGTTTTAATCCATCTCTAACATCAGGCAAAGCCCTTGAAACAATTACCGACATTGAATAATCAATGTAAGCAGTTTTCATTTCTTCCTCAATGTTAATCTTTATAATCTTCTCTCCTACAGTCATTTAGTGTATTAATTTAAAAATTTATTAAAGTCATAAAGATAATAAATTATTACTTAATTTTACCTTCTTAAATATATTAATTATTAACATTTTTTTGTTAAATAATTTATTGAAGATTTATTTATTATTTTTACTTTTGAATAATAATTTTGTACCTTTATTTTTCAAACAATTAATTATATGGATGCCAAATTTTCACAACGTATAAAAGACGTTTTAACTTACAGTAAAGAAGAGGCTATAAGATTAAGAAATAGCAATATTAGTAATGATCATTTGTTTCTTGGTATCTTGCGTGAAGGCGAAGGTATTGCAATTGACTTATTAGCTTCTTTTGACATTGATAAAGTTACAATTAAAAAGTATATTGAGAATAAAATTAGAAACACAGATAATTCTTTTGAGATTAATCTTGAGACTAAAGAAATTCCTTTGCTTAAATCATCGGAAAATGCTTTAAAATTAGTGTATTTAGAAGCTCGTTCGTTAAAAAATAATACTATTGACACCGGACATCTTCTTTTAGCAATATTAAGAGACGAAACTTGTTGGACAACTTTATACCTAAATGAACAGGGGGTTGATTATTTTTCTGTAAAAGAACAATTAAGAAATGATTTGCCTGAGTCTAAATCAGATTTCCCCGATGATCCGGGAGAACCTAATTTATTTTCCGATAAACAAAACCCTCAGAACAAAGGCTCTCAAGCTCAAAAAAGCTCAGAAACACCTGTTTTAGACAATTTTGGGATTGATTTGACAAAAGCAGCAGAAGAAAACCGTTTAGACCCTATAGTTGGACGAGATACTGAAATACAGAGACTTGCACAAATATTAACTCGACGAAAAAAGAACAACCCTGTTTTAATTGGTGAACCAGGAGTTGGGAAATCTGCTATTGTTGAAGGAATGGCTATTAGAATAACTAAAAGACAAGTCTCAAGAATACTTTTCAACAAAAGAATTGTTACTCTCGATTTGGCTTCTATTGTAGCCGGAACAAAATATAGAGGACAATTTGAAGAGAGAATGAAAGCCATTTTGAACGAATTATCTAAAACAACAAACATTATTTTGTTTATTGATGAAATTCATACAATAGTTGGTGCTGGTGGTGCAACAGGCTCTTTGGATGCAGCAAATATGCTAAAACCTGCTCTTGCTCGCGGCGAAATACAATGTATTGGAGCTACAACTTTAGATGAATATCGTCAATACATTGAAAAAGATGGCGCTTTAGAACGTAGATTTCAAAAAGTTATTGTAGAACCTACTACTCAGGATGAGACAATCGAAATTCTTAATAATATTAAAGAAAGATACGAAGACCATCATAATGTTTCATATTCTGAAGATGCAGTAAAAGCATGTGTTCATTTAACCGATAGATATATTAGTGACAGACATTTGCCTGATAAAGCAATTGATGCCTTAGACGAAGCAGGAGCCCGAGTCCATATCTTAAATATTCATGTGCCCGACAATATACTGAAAATTGAGAAACAAATAGAAGAGGTAAAAACAAAAAAAATTAAAGCCGTAAAAAATCAAAATTTTGAAACAGCTGCAAATTTAAGAGACAGTGAAAGGAAGCTTATTGAAGCCCTTGAAAAGGAAAAGGAGAAATGGGAAAATGAACTAGTTCAACATAAAGAAAACGTTAGCGAAGACAATGTTGCTGAAGTTGTTGCAATGATGACAGGTGTACCGGTACAACGAATTGCCCAATCTGAGGGAAATCGTTTGTTAAATATGTTTAATGAAATAAAAAACAATGTAATTGGTCAAGACGAGGCAATTAAAAAAATTGTTAAATCCATTCAACGCAATCGAGCAGGATTAAAAGATCCTAATAAACCAATTGGTTCTTTTGTTTTTCTTGGTCCTACAGGTGTTGGAAAAACTCAGTTAGCTAAAGTTTTAGCCCAATATTTGTTTGACACTAAAGAAGCTCTTATTAGGATTGATATGAGTGAATATATGGAGAAATTTTCTGTTTCTCGCTTAGTTGGAGCGCCTCCCGGATATGTTGGTTATGAAGAAGGTGGACAATTAACAGAAAAAGTTCGCAGAAAACCTTATTCTGTTGTATTATTAGATGAAATTGAAAAAGCTCATCCCGATATTTTTAATCTTCTTCTTCAGGTACTTGATGAGGGACAACTTACTGATAGTTTGGGTAGAAGAATTGATTTCCGTAATACTATAATTATTATGACTTCAAATATTGGAACTCGTCAGTTAAAAGATTTTAGCAGTTCTGTTGGTTTTTCTTCAAAATCAAAATCACAAACATCAAATGATTATGCTAAACAAGTTATTCAGAAAGCTTTAAGAAAGGCTTTTGCTCCCGAATTTTTAAATCGCCTTGATGATGTTGTTACTTTTAATACATTAACAAGAGAAGATATTCATAAGATTATCGATATTGAATTAAAAGGCTTATACGAAAGAGTTGAAAAATTAGATTACAAACTAAAAATTTCTCCTGCAGCCAAAGATTTTATTGCCAAAAAAGGTTATGACATTCAATTTGGTGCAAGACCTTTGAAAAGAGCCATTCAAAAATATATTGAAGATGAAATGGCAGAAGTTATTTTAAAAGCTTCTATATTTGAAGGAGATGCTATTCATGTGGGGTTTGATAAGAAAAATCAAAAAATTAAAATCACAATTAAGAAAAAGAAAGTTACGGAAAAGAAAAATAAATAAATAAAAACCGCCTTGATAGGCGGTTTTTTAGTAAATATAATATTGTATTTTATTTCACTTTGTTTATAACATTATATTGAATTGTAATATTTCCGCTGTTTGGAAAAAATTGTTTTGCAATATTTATTGTTGATTTAGCAGAATCAATTTTTTTGTCGTTTACTAAATAAGAGGAATAAAGAATGAATGCCTCTTCTAGAATTTTACTTGTATTAATATTTTTTAAAGATTTTTCACTTTTATAATCTTCAACAAGTGTAACAATAGCTTCTGATATGTATTTTTGTCCTTCGCTATAGTTGTTTGCAAGCATTCCACAGGCTCCAATCATATATTTTATGTTATTGTCTTCAGGGAAAAGCTTAGAATACTGTTTAAAATGAGTTGCTGCTTTTCTATAATTTTTATCTTTATAATAATTATTTGCTTCATCAATAATCAATTTCCCTATTTTATTTACAAAATCAATGTTCTTTGTAAAATACTCGTCCTTTTTGTCTTTTCGTTTAAACTTAATAAGATATTTAATGGAATTTTTTAATGCTTTTGGATAATCTTCTAGAATATCGGGATCTTCCATTTTTGATATTTGATAATAACACATAGACATATATAAATATGGCTCTGCTTCTCTTTTTGTCTTATCTTTATATGTATATGTGTCTGATTTGTATAGGCAATCTTCATAACGTTTTTCGTTATATAATTTTGCGAGTTTTTCAAATCTACTCCCAACAACCTGAGAATGAGAGAAATTTGTAATAAAAAAACTTGATAAAATAATTAGTAGAAATTTTTTCATAATATTATTGTTTACTTTTATTTTGTTAGAAATAGTTGTGTTTTTTAAAATTTAGACTAAATTAAAAAAAATAATTGATTTTTTATTATTTCATATCAAAATAATAAATTGAAATAAAAGAAATTATGAAAAAAACTCGTTTATTTATAGGTATTCCAATCAATAAAGGTATTATCGAAATGTTTCATCCATTAAAAAAGAAATATTGCCATAATGAAGGCATTAGGTGGCTTACTGATAACAATCTACACATAACAACATGTTTTTTAGGGAATATTGAATACAATAAAATAAATGATATTATTTTACAACTTGAAAAGTTACTTTCAAATGTAGTTAGGTTTAATTTGGTTTTTGATTGTTTTCAACTTTCTCCAAAAAGAAACCCATATATGATTTGGGCAAAATTTAACAAAGACATATCTTTTACGGAGTTATCAATATCATTGAGACGACTTTTTAAGATAGAATTAAATAAAATTAATAATCCTGTTCCGCATATTACCTTAGCACGTTTTAATAAAAAAATTCGAATAGATGAGATTATTTTCCCCCAGAACTTTCCTCGTTTTGAAATTAAAGTAAAAAAAATTGTTTTGTATAAATCAATTTTAAAATCAAGTGGCGCAGAATATTTTCAAATTAAGGATTTTAACACGAAAAATTCATAATTTTTCTACGCTTAAGAATTACCAACAAATTTGGGTGCTTCTAATGCGGGGTTTACTTGCGTGAGCTCACCGCCAGCTGGCGGTTCGGTTCCAGCTTTACTTCCCACTATCCATCGCTAATTCATGCAATTCACTTCGTTTTTGCATGAATTAAAGCGGGTTAATTTGATTGAAAAATGATTATAAAAAAATGTGGAATTGTATTAACCTGTGTTTTATTTCTTATATAAAACTCAGGTTATTAATTAAAATTATTTTGTTTGAATTTCATAATATGACTGACTTATATTTCTAAAATGGTTTAGTTCATCCTGAATAAAATAATAAGTACCTCCCCAATTGTATACAACTTTAATGTAAATTACAATTTTATTGTTATCATTAATAATGACTTTTGTTATTTTCCTGTTCGGCTTTTCAATAAATTCAATAGTTTTCTTTTCAGTATATTTTTTTATCAACTCTTGTTTTTCTACTTTGTCAGTTTTCGTAATTGCTCTATTATACTTAATTTTTTTTCGTAATTTTTCAGCCAAATGTTTAGCTTCAGCTTCGGCTTCGGCCTTTATTTGAGCCATTTTTTTTGCAAGAGCTTCGGCTTCAGCTTTTTTGCGAGCCTCCTCTGCTTTGTGGGCAGCTTCCTGTTCTGCTTTTATTTTAGCTTCTAATTCTGCTTTTGCTTTTTCTTCTGCAATTTTTTTAGCTTCAGCAGCTTTGCGAGCAGCTTCTTGGTCTGCTTTTATTTTAGCTTCTAATTCTGCTTTTGCTTTTGCTTCAGCAATTCTTTTAGCTTCAGCAGCTTTGCGAGCAGCTTCTTGGTCGGCTAATAATTTAGCTTGCTTTTCGGCTTCAGCTTTAGCTTTAGCTTCCTCTTCTGCTTTTTTTCGAGCATCAGCTTCAGCCTTTATTTGTGCCAATTTTTCTGCTTTTGCTTTTTCCTCT
>QMPG01000098.1 GCA_003648455.1 Bacteroidota bacterium | reverse complement strand
TACTGATATTCTTACTTTGTCTTCCAAATTTTATATGAGTTTAATATTTATAGAAAAAAAATTATAAAATAATTCAAGTCCCGTAGGAACGATATATCATTCAATATCTTTTAAGATATACCTATCATCATAATCAATATCAAATCTGTTCAGTAATTCTATATATTCTTCCCTGAATTTTTTCTTTTTATGGTGTTGTTCCTGATTTATTATGTATTTTGCTACTCTATCGATTTGAGAATGAGAATATGAAAACGCTCCATAACTTTCTTGCCCTCTGAATTTGTTATTTACGAATCCTCTGTTATTAATCCAACCTGAGGACGAGCCCTTTATATCCTGAAGTAAATCAGGTATTAGCTGATGAGGTTTATAACCTATGAAAATATGAATATGATTGGGCATTCCGTTTATTGCAATTAATTTATGTTTATTATTTTGGACAATTCCGGTTATGTACTTGTATAGTTCATCTTTCCAAACATCTTTAATTAAGGAAACTCTGTCTTGAACTGCGAATACGAATTGAAGATATATTTGGGTATATGTATTGGCCATAAGCATTTATATTTCGTCCCTACGGGACTTTGTTTTAGATTTATTACAATTGCTAAAAATATTTAGTCCCTAAAGGGACATTTAAGTTTATTCCTGTAAATGCTATATAATCAAATAATTATAATGACAAATAAACGTTTTTAAAATTAATTTTAAAATTTTATTTATTAGATTGATAATTTCATCTTATATTAAAACGCATACTCAAAAATAAATTATAGTAAAAATAATTTATTTTTATATAAATACGTTTAAATTAGGAAGTTTTTTAAAAGGAACAGTTATTTTTTTTAACTTTGTGTTTTTTAAAATTAAATGTAATGGATTTACAAGAATTAACAGCAATTTCGCCTATTGATGGACGATACAGAGATAAAGTAAAAGAATTAGACGGATATTTTTCTGAGTTTGCATTAATAAAGTATCGCACTTTAGTTGAAGTTGAGTATTTTATTGCATTATGTAACATACCCTTACCTCAATTAATGAATTTTGATGAGCAGAATTATTTCGTGTTAAGAGAAGTATATAAAGATTTTAAGATTGAAGATGCCATAAGGATAAAGGAAATAGAAAAAGTTACAAATCACGATGTTAAGGCTGTTGAATATTTTTTAAAAGAAAAATTCGATGCTTTGGGTTTATCTGATTTTAAGGAATTTATTCATTTTGGGCTCACTTCTCAAGATATAAACAACACAGCAATACCTTACTCATTGCGTGATGCAATAAATTTTGTGTATTATCCTTTATTAGACGGATTGATTGAGAAATTAACACAGTTGTCTGAATTATGGGCTGATATTCCTATGCTTGCTAGAACTCATGGACAGCCGGCATCGCCAACACGAGTGGGCAAAGAAATAAAAGTTTATGTAGAGCGTTTGTCTAAACAATTAGAATTGCTTAAGGACATACCTTGTTCGGCAAAATTTGGTGGTGCAACAGGTAATTTCAACGCTCATAAGGTTGCCTATCCTGATATTGACTGGGTTGATTTTGCGAACTCATTTGTAAATGATATATTACGATTAGAAAGACTTCAAACAACAACACAAATATCTCATTATGATGATTTTGGAGCTATTTTTGATAATCTTAAAAGAATAAACACAATTTTGATTGATTTAGATCGTGATATTTGGATGTATATTTCAATGGGGTATTTTAAGCAAAAAATTAAAAAAGGAGAAGTTGGCTCTTCTGCAATGCCACATAAAGTTAATCCTATTGATTTTGAAAATTCAGAAGGTAATCTTGGAATTGCAAATGCTTATTATCAACATCTGTCACAAAAATTACCAATATCACGATTACAAAGAGATTTAACCGATTCTACTGTTTTAAGAAATATTGGAGTACCTATTGCGCACTCAATTATTTCGATAAAATCGCTTTTGAAAGGACTTGATAAACTTATTATTAATCAAGATGTAATAAATAATGATTTAGAAAATAATTGGAGTGTAGTAGCAGAAGCCTTGCAAACAATTCTTCGACGGGAAGCATATCCAAACCCTTATGAAGCACTAAAAGAGCTAACGAGAACTAATAGTGTTATTACAAAACAAACTTTTTCCGATTTTATAGATAGCTTGGATGTTAGCGAAAAAGTAAAAAATGAATTAAAACAGATAACTCCTCAAAATTATACAGGAGTTTAAATCCCAATATTTTTATATATTAATAGAATTAAATATACATATTTTGAAAAAATTCACTAAAGTCTTAAAATATATTGTTCCTTACTGGAGAAAAGCAGTTTTAAACGTTTCATTTAATTTACTGTCAATTATTTTTTCATTATTTTCAGTTACAATGGCAATTCCTTTTTTAGGAATTCTTTTTAAAAATGAATCCCTTGTTACCTCCATACACCCCTTTACCTTTTCAGCAGCATCAATAAAAGAATACTTTTATTATTATTTAAGTCAAATGATTCTTGATAAAGGTCCTGCTGCGACATTGTTCTTTGTTAGTATTTTAATTGTTTTGATGACTTTTTTCAAAACATTTTTTAAGTATATGGCAATGTATTTTTTATCGCCAATAAGAAATGGGGTAGTACGAGATATTAGGAATTCTATTTATACTAAAACTTTAAATTTACCTCTTTCATATTTTTCAGATGAACGAAAAGGTGATATAATATCGAGAATGACAAGTGATGTACAAGAAATTGAATGGTCGATAATGAGTTCACTTGAGATGATTTTTCGTGACCCTATCTCAATAATAGTTTATTTGGGAGCATTGTTTTTTATGAGCACTAAGCTTACTTTATTTGTTTTGGTTTTACTTCCATTAAGTGGTCTTATAATCGGGCAATTAGGAAAGAAATTACGAAAAAAGTCTTTTCTTGCTCAAACAAAAATGGGATACCTCTTATCAATTATTGAAGAAACTCTTGGTGGTTTGCGCATAATAAAAGCATTTAATGCCGAAACAAAAATTGCAGACAAATTTTATAAAGAAAACAATTCTTACACCAGAGTAATGACAAGTATGCTTCGTAGGCGTGATTTAGCAAGCCCTTTAAGTGAATTTTTGGGTACAGCTGTTATGGTTGTTATTATGTGGTACGGCTCATCTTTAGTTTTAGCCGACAAAAGTGCTTTAACATCTCAAGAGTTCATTGGATATTTAATGTTATTTTATTTGCTTATTGCTCCTGTTAAATCTTTTTCGTCAGCTTTTTATAATATACAAAAAGGTATGGCTTCGGCCGATCGAATTGATGGGATTCTTTTATCAAAACAAGAAATTAAAGAAAAAAAGAATGCAAAATCAATTGAAGATTTTTCTTCATCAATAGAATATAAAAACGTTACTTTTAGTTATATAAAAGATACTGTTTTAAAAGACATTAATATTAAAATTGAAAAAGGTAAAAAAATTGCTTTAGTTGGTCAATCAGGTTCAGGTAAATCAACTTTGGTTGATTTATTGCCTCGTTTTTATGATATTTCAAAAGGAGATATATTAATTGATGGTATATCTGTTAAAGATTATAAAATTTTAGACCTTCGTAATTTGATGGGTAATGTTAATCAGGAATCAATTCTTTTTAACGATACTGTTTTTAATAATATTGCTTTTGGTGTTGAAAATGCCACTCAAGAACAAGTTGTAGAAGCAGCAAAAGTTGCTAATGCTCATGAGTTTATTGCGAAAATGCCCGAAGCTTATCAAACAAATATTGGTGACCGTGGCAGTAAACTTTCGGGAGGTCAACGACAAAGAATTAGCATAGCACGTGCGGTCTTAAAAAATCCTCCTATTATGATTCTTGATGAAGCTACTTCTGCTCTTGATACAGAATCAGAACGTTTAGTACAAGATGCTCTTGAGAATCTTATGAGAAATCGTACCTCAATAGTTATTGCTCATCGTTTGTCGACGGTTGTTAATGTCGACGAGATTTATGTTTTACAAGATGGTGTAATTATCGAAAAAGGTAAACATAAAGATTTAATAAAGATTGATGGTGCATACAAGAGACTTTATGAACTTCAGTCTTTCTCATAGATTAATGAGTCCACTCCGAAAAGACCTAACAGGTTGGGTTTAATAAAAGATGCAATATTCAGTATTTGTTGGTAATTCTTAAGTGTAGAAAAATTATGAATTTTTCGGGTTAATATTACGACTTTTAATAGTGGACTCATTAATACAATTTCTTTCTTTTTATCAGATAAGGCAATAAAACGTCTTTAAAATCAGCATTTATATCCGCTTCAACTAAGTCAATCTTATATTGTCCGCATTTTAATTTTAGTTGGTTATAATAATTATTTATATTTTTTGTGTAATCGTTTCTTACATCGTTTGGATTAAATTTTAAGCTTTCGCCTGTCTCCATATCAACAAATCGATAAGGTCTGTTTTTGTATTGAAAATTTTGTTCAAGTTTTTTATCAATAACATGAAAAAGAATAACCTCATGTTTATTATATCGTAAATGTTCGAGAGCAGAAAATATTTCATCAGGACTTTCGCTGTCCATCATATCACTAAAAATAATAATTAACGAACGTTTATGAATATTATCAGCTAATTGATGCAAAATTTTTGAGCCGTTTGTTCTTTTGTTAAATTGTTTTTTGTCGGTAGTTAATAAACCGCTGAGTTTACTATATAACATTTTTGAGTGAACAGATGATAAACGAGCGTCTGTATGAAGTTCTATATCATCAGAAAATAAAGTTAAACCAACGGCATCTCTTTGTTTTCTTAACAAATGAATTAATGCTGCTGCACAATAAACCGAAAAAGATAATTTATTAATTAGTTTGTCGTTGTCTGGAAACAGCATTGATGATGAAGTATCAATAATGATATGGCTTCTTAAATTTGTTTCTTCTTCGTATCTTTTAACAAAAAGTTTATCAGTTTTTGCATATAATTTCCAGTCAATGTGCTTTGTCGATTCCCCTTTATTGTATATGCGATGTTCTGCAAACTCAACAGAAAATCCGTGAAAAGGGCTTCGGTGTAATCCGGTTATAAAACCCTCGACAACTTGTTTTGCGATAAACTCAAGATTATCAAATTCTTGAAATTGTTGTATGTCAATAATATTTTTCAAAATGAAACGGTAATATTATAAATTATTAAAATTTGAATCCACTCCGAAAAGCCGCTACGAGCGGTTAACTTTACAAAAAGACTGAAAGCTATAAATCTGTATGTCAGTTTGTTATAAATCCGCTAAGCGGCTATAAATTGATAACTTTAGTTTTTGAAGTAGTCTCAAATTTAAAATTAATTATTATATTCTAAAAATATAAATACAAAATTGCTTATATTTAGCAATTAAACAAATTTTTTATTATAAATAAATCCATTAAAAATGATTAAAAAGATATTAATATTATCATTGCTAATATTATTGCTTTCTTGTCAAAACAATAATAAGCTAATAATCCCTCAAAAGTCGAAAATTTTTGGACTTGCAACGCCAATTTATCTGAATCAGAATAAGACCGTTGTTCATTTATCAGATTTTTTTCTTAAATTTTCTGAAATTGATTCAATAAAGGCTGATAGTAATTTATTCACAAACCTTACACCTGACAAAAAACTTTTAACTCTTGAAACAAAAAATAAAAGTTTACCTCAACTTTCTTGTCTTAATATTTGGTCTGATGGATTTAGATATGATATTCTTGTCAAGAAATCGCGAAAAGTAAATTACAATATTCAATTTGATGCTAAGGGGAAAAAATATTCTAGTGTTCAAATTACAGGAGATATAAACGGTTGGAACCCCAAGGCAACGAATTTAGAAAATAATAATGGTATTTGGGAGAAAGAGCTAAGTTTAAATCCAGGAAAATACAGTTATCAGGTTGTGTTGGATGGTAAATGGATGCTTGATCCGAATAATAAAGATTCGGTAGATAATAATAGCGGAGGTTTCAACTCGCTTATGAAAGTTGGGAATTTTAATCCCGAACTTAGTCCTGAGTTATTTACAGATAATTATACTGATAAGGAGATTAATTTTGCTTGTAACTCTAATATTATTAAGTTTTATGCTTTTTGGCAAAATTATGAGTTAAATAATAGTTTTGTTGAAAAAGGTAATAATGCAATTAGTATTAAAATACCTCAAGAAGCAAAAAAAGTTAAACGTTCGTTCATTAGAGTATGGGCTTATAACGAACAAGGAGTTTCTAATGACATTTTGGTTCCTCTTGATTATGGGAAAGTTATAAGTAATTCAAAAGATATTGACCGAAGTGATAAGCAGGCATTAGTAATGTATTTTTTAATGGTTGACCGTTTTTACAATGGAAATGAAGATAACGACCATCCTTTAGATGACCCCAATGTTTTACCAAAAGTAAATTATTTTGGTGGTGATATTGCAGGAGTTTTACAAAAAGTTAAACAAGGCTATTTTTCCGACTTAGGAGTAAACACTATTTGGATATCGCCCATTGCACAAAATCCTCTTGGGGCTTATGGAGAATATCCTGACCCGCACACAAAATTTTCAGGCTATCATGGTTATTGGCCAATTTCTTCTTCAAAAGTTGATTTCAGATTTGGTACAAGCGATGAAGTTAAAAATTTTGTTAACGTAGCTCATCAAAATAATTTTAATGTTCTTTTAGATTATGTTTCAAATCATGTTCATCAAAATCATCCTTTATATAAACAGCATCCAGATTGGGCTACTTCAATGTATTTACCCGATGGGACAAGAAATCTTGAGAAGTGGGATGAATATCGCTTGACAACATGGTTCGATACTTTTTTGCCAACATTAGATTTTTCAAAACCTGAACTTGTCGATTTAATGACAGACTCTGCTGTTTATTGGATTAAGACTTTTGATTTTGACGGATTTCGCCACGATGCAACCAAACACATTCCTGAAGTTTTTTGGCGTACTTTAACTAAAAAACTTAAAACCGAAATTCCTGCGAGCAAAACTTTATACCAAATCGGTGAAACTTATGGAAATAGAGATTTAATAGGTAGTTATGTAAACTCAGGAGAGTTAGATGCTCAGTTTGACTTTAATGTTTACGACGATGCTGTAGCTGTTTTTGCTAATGATGACCAGCCTTTTTCTAGATTAAAAAATTCAATTCTCCAAAGTTTTTTATACTATGGTTATCATAACTTGATGGGGTATATTACAGGAAATCAAGATCGAGGAAGATTCATATCTTATGCTAGTGGCGATTTATTATTTAATGAAGATGCCAAAAAAGCAGGATGGACTCGTGATATTGAAGTTACAAACCCTGTGGGATATAAAAAATTAGCTTCATTAATTGCTTTTAATATGACAATACCGGGAGTTCCTGTTATTTACTACGGTGATGAAATTGGAATGCCAGGAGGTAACGACCCGGACAACAGACGAATGATGCGCTTCAATAATTTAAAACCTGAAGAAGCAAAGCTTAAAGAAATTGCTACAAAATTAATTCATTTACGACGAAATAATTTATCACTTATATATGGAGATACAAAGATTATTAAAACATCGAATAAGCTTTTTGTTTATGCTAGAAAATATTTTAATAAAGTTTCTATTATAGTTTTTAATAAAGATAATATTGAAAAAAATGTTTCGTTTAATATACCTGAACAGTTTGTAAATTCTAATCTAAAGGCAAATTTTAATTCAGAATTTAACTTAGATAAGAACAAAATAAATATTAAATTGCAAGCTAATTCGTTTGAGATATTAACTAATTAGTATTTGTCATTCCGAAGCGAGGCACGAGCGAGGAATCCCTTTTTAATTGAAGGGGATTCCTCCCTACGGTCGGAATGACAGCTTATCAATGATAAAAGTATAACTCATAAATTTCAATTATTTGCAAATTTTAAAATATCGTTTTAAGTTTAATATAAAAATCAAAATTTACTTATGAAAATTATCAAAAATTTATTTTTAGTATTAATTGCATTTGCAATTGTTTCTTGTGCAAACAATAACGAAGAATTCTCAAAAGTAAAACATCCCGATTGGGCAAAGAATAAAAATATTTACGAAGTAAACATTCGTCAATATACAGATGAGGGTGATTTCAAAAGTTTTGAGAAACATTTACCACGATTAAAAGAAATGGGAGTTGATATATTATGGATAATGCCTGTTCAGCCTATTGGCGTGAAAAACAGGAAAGGCACATTAGGAAGCTATTATTCAATAAAAAATTATTTATCGGTTAATCCTGAATTTGGAACAATGGATGATTTTAAACATCTGGTAAACAAAGCTCACGAACAAAATATGTATGTTATTCTAGATTGGGTTGCAAACCACACTTCATGGGACAATAATTTAATTACTGAGCATCCTGAATGGTACACTCACGATTCATTAGGAAATATTCTTTCGCCTGTAGAAGATTGGACAGATGTTGCTGATTTGAATTATTATAATAATGAATTGCGAACATACATGATTAATGCTTTAGAGTTTTGGATTAAAGAAGCAAATATTGATGGTTTTAGGTGTGATGTTGCAGGAATGGTGCCAACTGATTTTTGGAACGAAGCAAGAAAACAATTGGATAAAATTAAGCCTGTTTTTATGCTTGCAGAATGGGAATCTCCTGAACTTCATAAAAAAGCTTTTGATATGACTTATAGTTGGGCTCTAAATGGTATGATGAATGATATAGCGAAGAAAATTAACACCGCTGATAAACTAGATACTCTTTTTAATAAATTAAGTACTGATTATGATAAGGACAACTATTTTATGAATTTCACTTCTAATCATGACGAAAATTCATGGAATGGAACTGTATTTGAACGTTTAGGTGATGGAGCTCAGACTTTTGCCGTATTAACTGCAACTATTCCCGGAATGCCTTTATTATATAGCGGTCAGGAAGCTGCCATGAATAAACGATTACGATTTTTTGATAAAGATACTATTGAGTGGAATGATTATAAATATGCTGATTTTTATAAAACTTTATTAACCCTTAAAACAAACAACAAAGCTTTATGGAATGGCAAACAAGGTGGTGATTTAATAAAAATTAATTCGTCAAACGATAAAGCTGTTTATTCATTTGTTAGAGAAAAAGACGACGATAAGGTTTTTGTGATACTTAATTTATCAGAAAAAGAACAAGATATTACTTTAAATGGAGAAGAATATGCTGGTGCTTATAAAAATATTTTCACCAATGAAAAAGCTGAATTTAAAGCAAATACAGAATTAAAACTTAAGCCGTGGGAATATTTGGTTTTTGAGAAGTGATGTTTTTAGAAATATATTAATTAATAATTTTTACAAGATATAATGGCTCACTTTAAAATTCGGGTGGATTAAGCATAAATTTCAGAACTCCTAATCCATAAATTGAATATTTATGGGTTAAGAGTATTTGTTTGTATACTGTATTTATCGCAAATATTCAATAATT
>QMPG01000097.1 GCA_003648455.1 Bacteroidota bacterium | reverse complement strand
TAGATGAATTAACAAACCAAGGAATTAAAACTAAATCATTTAATCCATTTAAGAATACAATAGTTTCTATGGAAGCTGAAGTTGATACGGATGTTGATGATTTTTTGAAGGATTTTATATAATATGGACAATAAAATCATCATTAAGAAATTTGATAATCTTTGGAACAACATGACATATGATGAATATACAAATTTAACAAACTTTGAGTTTTTTCAAGCAGGATTTTTTGCTGGCAGAAAGGAAAAAATAAAACTTCAAAAAAATCTAATTGAAAAACTCGAAAAAACAGAGGTAGATTAATATGAGAACAATTGGAAGTGGCAACTGTGGAATGAAATTAGCGGTTCTTTTTGACGAGGAATCAGTTCTTTTATCAACAGCAGACCAAGATGCTGCTAACTTCAGAGGACAAAGAGTTCATAAATTTAATAATGATGGATGTGGAAAAAAATTTGGAACAGGATTAAAATTATGGAATACTCGATCTTCACAATTGGAATATGCTCTTGAAGATATCACAAACGATCAGGTAATTGTTTTTTCAAGTCTTGGTGGTGGTTCCGGAAGTTCTTCTTTGCAGTTCATTTCTAAGATTTTAATTGAACAAGGAAATGATGTATTAATTGTTGGCATTCTTCCTTACAAGAAAGAAGTTGTTCCTCCACTTGCAAACGCAGTTCAATCCCTTAATAGTCTTCTTCCTTTTATTAATGATGTTTCTATTATGTTATTTGATAATCAAATTCTATTAAAAGAATATGATTATAATTGGCAGAAAGTAAATGATAGTATTATTCAAAAAATTAATTATACTGTTAATCTTATTAGTAAGCATTCATCAGATGGATATTCACCAGCGACTATTGACCAATCGGAACTTGAGTCCGTTATCTTTGGTGGTGGATTTATTGATTTATCTGATAATTTCCTTGAGGAAAAACCACCTAAGTTTGCTTATGGTAGGTTAGATAAAGAAACAAAGAATGTCTTAATTGCAATGTTTGTTGATGAAGAAATTAAAAGCAAAGAACTATTAGAAGAGTATCACAATATTCTTACTACAGTTCAGAGTAAATATGCGGGGCGTGCAAGAAACGCAAGAATAGTTCCTGGAATTATTCGTGGAAGAATTAAAGACTCTAACTCTGAAAGAGATATAGAGGATAGAGCTTATATCACAATTGCGTCTGGATTGAATGTTGATAAATATTCAACTAAGATTGAAAAACTTCGAGATGAAGCTGTAGAGAAGGCAACAATTTTCTCTACAAGACAGAAAGGAAGAAATATAGTTTCTTCCAAAGAAACAAAAGTATTAGACATTTAGATTGACAATAAAAGAATAATTGCGTATAATAATATAGGAGATAAAAATGGGAGCAAGAAAAAGATCAAAGCATAGAAATAATCCTGATAGACATAAGGCATTTCTAAGATTGAGGGAAAAGAATGGACTGCAGGTATTTACGTTGAAAAACGGGGCACAAATCCTTGTTAATCCTATGAAGAGATTTCTTCTTCAACAGGAATATACTCATCCAGAATTGAAGAAAGAAGTAATGAGAATGGCTACCAAGTTAGCACTTGGTGAGAAAAAATATAACGAATTAACTCAAGGGGAGTAAAATGGCATTAGATCCAGCAGAACGAAAAGAAGTAATTAGTGCATTCGCATCTTGGATTGAAGTTCAAGACAGACGAAAAGAATTGACAGAAGAGAACAAGGATATTATTGCAGGTGCTGCATCTATTCTTGGAGCAAAAGCTCAACAGGTAGGAAAACTTTTCAAAGTCTTGTATAAGAAACAAGAAGATGGCGAAGACGAGTTGGAAGATCTCTATAATCTTCTAAATGACATTGAAGGTTAGTAAAGATAATAATAGACAAAAACAGAGAGGTCTATTATGGAAAATGAAAATCTTGTAGATTGGTATCAATCTTTAAATGAAGAAGAAGGAATAGCAAAAATTGTTGTTCCAGTTCTTCAACCTGACAATCCACCAGAGGGAGATCAGGGAGAAGTAGAAATACCAACTGTGACGAAACCAGAAGACCCAGTAGTGCAAAAAGATAAAGTTAATTCACTTGGAACATTTGTAATGGCCAAGAGAATACAAGATTTATTAGTTAGAATTGCTGGTCTTACAGATCCTTATGAGCAAGACTCAGAGGAAAGACAAGGATTAGTAGATAAAGTCAAAGATTTATATATTAAACTTGGAGATAACATAGGAAAACTTTAATGCCAATGACAGAGTATGAAGAAAAGTCTTTAAATTTTCTTTCAGATATAAGCGCGACTCTCAAAAACTTAGAAAATTTCTTCCGAACAGTGGAAGAAATGACACTCGGGGACGACGACGGTTATCTGAAAGAATTAGATAAAGATAGATTTCATCCTCCAATGGGCTAACATTACATCTTAAATATAATATGGAGATGTGATGATTAAAGCAATAGAAGCCTTAGTTGCCGTGAAGTTTATTCATCAAGGCAACAAAGTTTTTCAACATTTTATAGTAGAAAAGAAAAAGGGTGCTTCTAAGTATATTTTAGATACGCGATTTCTAGTTTATGATAAGTTTATTGAAAAAGTAAGAGAACAATCACTATCCCATCGAGATAGTAGTAGTTATCAGTTTTTAGAACGAAGAGATGAAGAAGACAGAATAGTCTTAGAGTTCAAAACAGAAAATAGAATGAAATGGAAAAATTACTATTTTGTTATACCAGGATTTGTTTCAGAAACGCCTGGTTGTGAGTTTTGCAGATTTCGTCAGGATAACTCTGATGAAATCTCTTTTTATTGTAGCTATAAAGAAAAAACTTTTGCACATAAATTAAAGAACTGTCAATTTTTTCGACAAGAAGAGGGATTGTTTAAAACATAATGGACTTTAAAATACCGGAAAGTATTATTGTTGCGTTTATTGAAGCAAACTTTCCAGAAGCAAGACAAACCTCTTCTGGAGAATACCACTTCAATACACCATTTGAAAAAGATGGAAAACTGCGACTCTATGTGAATCCAGAGAAGGGAAGATTTTTCGATCAAAAACGACAAGTAGGTGGAGATTTTTCTTCTTTTGTTGCTGAGTATTTGGATGTTCCTTATGTAGAAGTTGCTATGATTCTTATAAAAGATTATAGTAATAGAACTGGTGAAGACATTGACTTTAAAGAAGTTGTTGAAGTAAAAAAAGAGTTAGAACTCCCAGAAGGATTGCATTTCTTTCACGAAAAGAAACTTGGCATCATTGGTAAAAAAGCAAAAAGATATCTTGAAAATAGAGGAATTGAACCAAGTGGTTTAGGGTATGTTTATAAAAGTAATTCTGATTTTCATAAAAGAATTTTTGTTCCGTTTTATGAAAATGGAAAGATGGTATATTTTATAGCAAGAGCTTTTGATGATAATCCATTTAGATATAAAAACCCAGATGGCCTTAACACATCAGAAGTTGTATATAATATAGATCATATAGAAGATGAGGTTTTTATTTTTGAAGGCGTATTTGATGCTCTTTCAATGAAACATCAAATTGCTACTTGTATGTTATCTAATAGTTTAAAAAGAGACCAGGCAATAAAAATCTTAGATAAGATGCCGAATAGAATTACTTTTGTTTTAGATAATGATGAAGACCCGAAGACTAGAAGTATTATCGAAAGAAGTTTGAATAAGAACATCAAACTCTTAATGGAACATAAATCTCCAAGCCTTCAGTTGGACATTTTTATTTATAGACCTCCAGAGGAATATAAAGATTTTAATGAATATGCGATTGCAACTGGTCGTGATCACATTTTATATGAGGATTGTGAAAAATACAATCCAAGATCAGTAAAAAAATTAGTAGAAGGAATAAGGTGGGGACAATGAAAGAAAATTTTAAAGTATGGGACTGTAAAATAGTTATAGCAGGCGATAGTAAAATACCAAATGGGTTTGATGCTCCGCCTAGAATGGCAGCTCAAGAAGCCATAGAAGATGCAGGATTTGAAATAATCTCCAATTTTTCTGGTTGGGGTGGAATTTTAGATGGATGGCAATTGGAAGTTGCTAATATGGATGCTGCAAGCTTAAAAGAAAGTAAAGAAGAAAAAATGGAAACAATTGATATCGACATCAGCGATGAAACTTTTTTGTTTTTAGCAAGAACAGCGCATGAACAAGATATAACTTTTAATCAATTAGTTATAAACATAATAACTAAAAAATTAAAAGAAGACGACGGACTTGATTTTAACGTAGATGATTTAAGAGAGCTATAAAACGTATATAGAGTAAAGATATATGTATAAGGATTTATCTATGTATGAATATAAAGATGAAGTTGAGATGGTTCCTGCTGAAAAAATTGTAGGCATTGAGTGCGAAGATGTTCTCCTTGAAGAGTTTGAAGAAATAAAAAAGCTCGGAGAAGACATGATTGAATACTGCGTTGAGAAAGGTGGACTGGGATTAGCTGCTCCTCAAGTTGGAGTTAAAAAGAATGTTTTTATTTGGATGAACGCTGAAAATAGTTTTCAGATTGTTTTAAATCCTAAAATCTTCCTTGATAAAAAGAAGACAAATGTTCTTGAAGGTTGCCTTTCATATCCTGACGAACAATACTTCGTTCAGCGCTCTAAGAAAGTGCGTGTTAGATTTGAATATGTAAAAGACGGAGAGTTGAAAACCCACTTTAGAAATCTTACAGGAGAAAAAGCTTTTATTTTTCAGCATGAATATGATCATCTTCAAGGTGAAACAATTGCCACAAAAGGTTTAAAGCTTAATACAGATGATGAAGATGCCAAAGATTAATAGTAAGAAAAAAGGAAATCGCGGAGAGCTTGATTGTGTAAAACTCCTAAATGAAGCATTGGGAGAAGGGTTTGCTAGAGTTCCGTCTTCTGGCGCTTGGGGTGGCGGACAGAATAAAGAAAAAAGAAAAGATATGTCTTATGAACAAAAAATTACTTTAGTTGCTGATATAATGGCTCCTCCTAAGTTTAATTTTGTTTTAGAACATAAGTTTTATGCAGAAGCTAGTTTCTGGGATTTATTTAACGATAGTTCAAATCTAAATGAATGGATAAAACAAGTAGAAGAAGACGCTGAGTTTGTCGGTAAAGAACCTATGTTAATAGTAAAATATAATAGGCATAAAAGAATTGTTCTTACAAAAAAACTTTTTAAAGATTATGTGTTTGAATGGAAGGGTTGGTATTGCGGAAATTTTAAAGAATTACTTAAAAACAACAGATATTTCTGGTTTGTAGAGTAATGAAAAATAGAGTTGCGTTTTTACATTATTTATATAGAGAAGCAAGGCTTAGTGAGGTAACTAAAGCTAAGATTTTGAAATCTACTTTGGACGCTCATATGATAGGTAAAACTGACGCTGAAAGAAAAATAACCTTAGAACATTTTTATAATCTTTATGCTAATAAATTTCCAAGAGAGACAACTCCAATAAAAAAGAAACCAACTTTTTCGTTTTCTACTGTGTGATTGGAAAGATAATTACATTAGGAGAAACTTATGGCTAGATTGAATGATTACCTTATTGAGCTTAGAATAGGGAAGAACCCAGAAATTGAAAAGGTATTTAATCTTGCATTACAACAAGTTTACTCTAATCAATATCTAAACAAAATTGAAAACACAATTACTAAAAGAATTAAATTAAAAGAAAAAATAATGAAAGACCCAAATGTTGTTGCTTGGAACCAAGGAACTAGCATTTATGTAAACCCACCTGTGTTTAACGCTAAACCAATAAAAGAACAGATGAAATATTTGCTTCATGAATTAGTTCACGTTCTTCATCACTCAAAAGGTTTCTTGTTTATGAGAAACTTTAAAGAGATGAAAAAACTAACTGATAATCTTTGGGCAATTATAAGTAAACACGCAAGAAACAAAGGTAGGTTTCTTACAGGAAAAGATATTGATAGTAAATTTTTGAATAAAGAAGAAACACTTTCTTATTTAATGAATGATAGTATCAACTGGAAGGAAATTACACCAGAGGGACGACAACAATTCATTAATGAACTTAAACGTTCTAATATGTTTCAGCTTCAACATCCATTTTGGTTAAAAAGACTAAAATAATCAGTTGACAATAAAAGAATAATGGCGTATAATAATAGGGGAGATAGTCATTGTCAAATAAAGAAAATCTAAAACTGCCTAACGAACTGTTAGAGCCGGCTATATTAACTCATTCTCTGAACGATGTATCGTTTTTTCTAAAAATAAAACCATACTTATTCACGAAGACTGATAAAAAATCGTACTTCACAGACGCTAAGTATCAAAGAATTTTTAATGGTGTTTGTAAGTGGTATGATAAATTTCAAAACTTTCCAAAAGAAAAAGAACTATTAATCATTATAGACAAAACTGAAAAAGATGAAGCTGTAAAGATTTTAGTTAAGTCATTGATACGCGAAGTTTATCAAGGTGATCCAACTGAAATTGATATAAGGTTTGTCGAACAGGAAACAATAAAGTTCATTCAAGAAAATCGAGTATATGAAGCGATATTATTATCTCAAGTTGATATAGAGAGTGGTAATTACGGAGTTATATCTCAAAGAATGGCTGATGCGGTTTCAGTTAATTTTGATAAAGACTTAGGAACAAGTATTCGTGATATCGAACACGGAGTTAAAGAAATTAATTCTCTTGATGATGAAGATGTAATTCCATCAGACTTCCCAACACTCGATGGAGATTTAGTTCTCGATGGAGGTTGGAGGAATAAAGAAATTTATGTCTTTGCTGCTATCCCCGGACTTGGTAAAACAGCTCTTCTTGGTAATATTGCAATCAATGCGTTCCTTCAAGGGAAGAAGGTTTTAGTTTATACATTTGAAACTTCTAATAAAAGACTTCTTACTCGATACTATTCTAACTTGATAGAAATGTCAAAAAAAGAAATTATCAGTGATAACAAGAAAACTAAAAGTGAACTTGAAAGTGTAATGGGTATGACTACTGGTGATATTATCCTAAAAGAATATCCAGCCAATACAACTTCAACGAATGACATAAAAGGTCATATAAATGATTTGTGGATGTATAAGAAGTGGAAGCCTGATTTAATTGTTACTGATTATCTTCTTCTTCAAGCTACAAACGATAAATCAATAAGTTCAGAAAATTCTTATAAGTATTACAAAACCGTAACAGAGGAAGCACGAAATCTCGCAAAAGAATTAAACGTTCCTTTGATTACAGCAACACAAATTAATAGAAGTGGGCAAGATGAACGTGGTGGATCAAAAGCAATTACGACATCAAAAGATATTTCAGAAAGTCGTGGTATTTATGATACTGCTGATTTCTTTGCTACTATTAATCAAACAGCAAAAGACAGAGAGCTTGGCAAGATTATGATTTATATAGATAAGAATAGAAATAGCGATAAAGGAGCGAAAATCAAAATGAATATAGACTATGCACATATGCGTTTCAGTGAGGTATAGGATGGGGCAGTATAAGTTTTCTTTTGTGTTTAAGTGGCAGATTGGATTTTTAATCCAATATACAGCTGGGTTGAGTTTTGTTATTTCAATTCCTTTTACAGATATTATAATAGGACTAACAGATGGTGCTAATGGTTTTGGTTTTTGGAAAGAAGTTTAAATTATGTTAGAATTAATTATTTATGGATTAATGTTCTTCGGGTTATTCTTTGGATACAAAGCAGTGAAAGTAATAGAAATAAAAAAACTTTGTACTTGTAAAGTAAAAGTACCACTTACTGCTTTAGTGATTGGGATAATGTCACTTTCTTATTTCTGGTTTAATATGGATATTGATTATTGGATTTGGATGCCGTTTCTTGCAGCAATTATGTTTGGAAGCGCTTTCACTGGAAGTGTTGGTGCTAAGTTTAATAAATTAATTCCTGTTGGGCAGGGATTGTTTGTACTTGCTCCAATTTATGCAAGCGTTCAATTATATCTTAATTATGGTTTTCCAAATGTTTTTGTTTTAATAATCGTTCCTTGGTTGATGGTTATTTACATTATGGCTTCTTATAATTTTTTAATGCCTGATTTTTCAGTTGCTTGGAAAGAATATATATATACTCTGTTTTTATTTGTAATGGCAACATTATCTGTTAATTCAGGGGTAGGACAATTTATAGCTCCTGCTGTATTCTCTTATCTTTTTGTAGAACTTGGGTTACAAGCAATTAGGTTAGATACTGTAATTGGATATGATAAAATACCAAGTATGGAATATGATTTAACAAATATATATATAGTGGCGGTTCTATTATTAGCCGTACCAAAAATAGTTTTTTAGGAGAAAAATAAATGGTTAGCTCTAGGGTTTGCGAATGTGGAGAAGGAACAATATACTTCAAGACAGAAGATGCCGGTCAGTTCATGATGTGTGATTTTTGTGGAAGAGAATATGAAATATTCTACGAAGTTAGCGAGGAAGATGAAACTCTTTACGAATTAACTGCAGAACCTACTCAAGCATTATTAATGGAATAAGGTATCATCGCTTCCTTATAATATGGGTGTTTTAATAAATGATCTAAAACACCTATTTCAAACCACTCCCCTCTTATATGAAAAGTATTACATACAGAATGTACATGTTTTTCAAACGCCTCTTCAACATCTTTAATTACATATAAAATTCTAAGGCTTACTGCGTTAGCAATTTGTAGTTCATCAAGTCGTCTAAGTATATCAGTAGAATGTCCTATCTTAATCTCATCATCTCTTTTAATAAAGTAAATATTAGTTTTTTCCATATCTTATATAAGTAGTTGGGAAAGATAATAATATGAAGAAACTGCAAGACTTTATTGACGCAAAAGAAAAATCAAAAATAAAAATAAAAATAAAACCTAAAACTCCATTCAGAGACTTTGTAGAAGAGCGAGAAGACCTGAGTTTAAAGTTTGATAATCTCGCGCCTGACTTCTTTCTATTAGAAGGTGGATATATTAAATATCATGTAGGTGATAATTATATTCCTTTCTTGAAGGTTGATGAAGAAAAACGAGCTAATGTTATACTAAAATCTTTTAGTGACAGACTTGTTTGGAGATATATTAATGAAACGCTTTGGCACGACATTGATATGGATGATGTTGATATAATTGTCGAAAATGATATTATAGAATATAAAACAGATAAACACTGGGCAAAGATTTCAGTTCCAACTCAATTACTTTCAGAGGAAGCAGGACTTCCAGGAAAAGATGGAAAAGATGGTGAACATGGTAGAGACGGTACAGACGGTCGAGATGGTTCCGAAGGACCACAGGGGAAACAAGGAAAAACTGGTGAGAAAGGTATCCCCGGAAAAACTGGAGCAACAGGGCGAGCCGGTAGAGACGGTACAGACGGTATTTCAGGTCAAGATGGGATTTCTGGAAAAGATGGGAAAACTGGCAAGAAAGGCAAAGATGGTCGTGATGGTCGTGACGGAAAAGATGGTCAAGATGGCAAGAAAGGCGACACAGGAAATTCCGGAAAAGACGGAAAAGACGGTCTCAATGGGACAGATGGGATTACTGGCCGTGACGGAAAACCTGGAAAAGATGGACTTGATGGAAAAAATGGTTCTCAAGGCAAAACTGGCC
>QMPG01000096.1 GCA_003648455.1 Bacteroidota bacterium | reverse complement strand
GAAGATGTAATAGTTCCAAAATCAGTAACTCCTGTTGTAGAAGAATTATGACCTGTACTTACCCACTCTGAACTACTATTTAAATGAGCAATTCTTAATGTGCTTAAATCATCTACATACAAATTACCATCAAAATTATTATCCCATGACAAAACAATATTAGCAGTTCCTGTTGCAGAAATTATCCAACCTTCTTTATTACTAACTCTTAGTATTTCTTCTCCTGTTTTTATATTACTCGACTGAGGCACAACGCTATAAGATATTTCCCATGTATTTATGCCCCCACTAACATTTATTACTCCTGCCGGTTTGTATGAGGTGCTTGTTCCTATTGGGAAAAAGAATGTTCCATTATTATCACCTTGAATTATTTTACTTAAAGAACCAACAATATAACTGGTTACTTTTCCGCTTGCAGCACTTATATTTGTTGTGGCATTTTGTCCCAGAGTTAATAAATCTGCAGAAGTAAGTTTTCCAAGTGTTAAAGATAAAATGCCATCAATAGTTTTATTACCAGATTTTAAAGTTACTCCACTCAAATTATTTATTGTTACATTATTTAATGAATTTGCATTCGTAAAATCACCCGAAATTGTTTGAGAGGAACTACCGTCAAAAATAATTGTACCGTTGTTATTAATAAAAGAACCGTTATTGGTAAAATCCCCTGTAATATTAAGATCTCCTGAACTACCAGTTAAAGCTCCTGTACCATCAATTATTACATTATTTAAAGTTAAAGAGTTGCTACCCGAAATAGTGCTTGTTCCCTTAAATGTAACACTTCCTGAATTTGCAATGAAACTTCCATCATTTGTGAAATTACCATAAACATCAAGATTGCTATTTCCGGCAGTTGTGAGAGTTGCACTATTTTCAATAATGATATTCCTAAATTTTGCATCAGTACCATTTGCATCATTTATTACAGGCATTGAAGATGCACCTGTAGGAATAATAACATCATCAACCTCAATAGGAACATTACCACATTCCCAATTTCCGTCTTTAAACCAATCATTATCAATATTACCTGTCCATATTCCATCAGCTACCGACATTGTTATTTCATTACTGGTTGAAGTACATCCTGCTGCTGTCATTGCAATAACAGAAACTTTGTCTCCTTGTGCTAAAGTTGTTGAACTATATGTGCTTGCTGCTTCATCTTGCACACTACTTCCATTAATATGGAAATTGTAATCAGTTATTGACGGACCGGATGAAGAATTTGCTGTAAAATTAACCTGAGTACCTGTACAAATAGTATTATCAGCATCATCGCTACTAATACTTACAACAGGTAAAGGATTTACTGTAATAGCAATTTCGCGAGGAGCACTTGTTCCACATGCATTTGAAGCAGTTACACTTAATGTGCCATTTGTTGCTGAGCTTGCAAAATCAACAGTTACAGAATTTCCTGAACCGTTTATTGTTGCTCCCGAACCACTATAACTCCATGAATAAGTAACAGTAGCATCATTAGGGACAGTGTAAATAACACCTGTTTCTTCAGAACACACATTGCTTGAACTTTGAATAAAGTTTCCGGGTTGTGCAGCTAAAAGTGGGAATACTATATCAACTTCATCAAAAGATTCGCAATCTCCGTTGGTTATTGTCCATTTCAGTGTATATGATGAGCCATTAGTACCATTAAATGTCGTATTATAGACAGTAGGGTCATTAAAAGATCCTCCGGTTCCGGTTTCTATTGACCACAAACCAATTCCAACAGTTGGTGAATTTGCAGTAAGAGTAGCACTGGTAGCACCACATAATGATTGATCGTCTCCCGCAGCAGCAACAGTTGGCTCTTCATAAACATTAACAGTCCCTGCGTCAACAACACCGGTATTGCTTCCATTATTATAGGTAAAAGCCGTCAATTTATATGCTCCTGCTATTGGTGTTGGTAATACATAAGGAGTTGCAGTAACTGTAATATCCGTTTGTGCAACGCCATCAACAGAATAACTTAACACATAATTTAGAGCTGGAGCAGATGTGAATGTTATAGGAATTCCGGCTGTACCACAAACAGGTCCCGAAGGTGTTAATTTAGCACGCGGTTTTATGGTATTTATACATGCTGTAGTATAATTATCTGATCCGGCAGTCGGTATAGTTATTCTGCTACTTGTAGAAACTGTTCCGGTGCTATTACTACCTGATGCACTTGATGATACTTCTTCCCATGTTAGAGTTCCTGTATTATATTTTGCCACTCTCATATCTGACACCCCATTTTGTGTGCTTAACGGGGTTAAATCACTTTCTGCATCCCAATCCAAATTCATATTTGCTTGACTTCCTGAAGGGGCACTAACTGTCCAGTATTCATTAGAATTAACATAAGATAATGGTGATGTATAACTGTTATAAGTTGAATTTGGAACGAAATATTCTACATCCCACAGAATTGTACCTGTCTGTGATGAAGATATATTTATTTTATTTCCAAGTTTACCATTCTTACCAACAGGGAACCTAAAGTTATCACCTTGATTAATCTTTTTAACTAAATGTCCATCAACATAAGATGTTGAAGAACCTCCAGCAGGAGTAACACAATTAATGTCGGTATTTGTAATAGTTAATATATTTGCTGATGTAGTTGTTATTACACCATCAGTAAGTAATAAATCGCCTTTAACATCAACATTTCCTGTTAAAGTAAGTCCTGCATTATTATTAATTTCAATATTGTTTAATGCATTAGTTCCTGAAAATCCTTTTAGAGTTTGGGAAGATGTTCCTGCAAAGCTAATTGTTGCATCTGCACCGGATCCTGAATTAAATGAACCCGATATTAAATTCATATCTCCTTTTATAGTTATTTTTTTATTATAAACACTATTGTCGAGAATAGGACCATTAATATTTAATTGATTACAAACAGAGAGATCCTTGTTAGGTAATGTACGTGTTCCTGTACCGGAAAAAACAAGATTTGGCACTTCATCATACAAATCTGCAACTAAAGTGTAATCAGAAGATCCACCATATTCAAGCGTACCATTGTTAGCACAATCTAAAAAAGTTGTATATCTACCTGCCGGGAATGTTCCACTTTCGAGATATAGAGTTCCACTACCTGATACAGTTCCGAGGTTATGTCCAGAAGTAGGAGAAATAATTTTAAGCTTACCGTTTATTGTTATTCTATAAGCGGAAGCATTATTGTTATTAACTGAGATTTCGTCATCGGAATCTATAATTACAATAAAGCCATTTGGTGCACCGGTAAGTGTATATGTGTTACCTCCGGTTTGAAGCCAATTATCTTTATCAGACCAACTGCCACTATTTTTACTTGTGAATTCAGGAACTTGATCTGGTATTGCCGCATCAATTCCTGCAGCATATTCACCACTTATTGAATTTGAACTTAAATAATCAAATGTTATTGTATTGTTTACTTCATCAACATTATCTGTTGTTGATCCAGGAGCTACTTTCATCCAACTTGAACCAGGGGTAAGTAATCCTGCAGCAATGTAATCTGCTTCTTTATTAGTTCCTGTAACCTTTACATCTTCATCTAAATAATTAAGAACTAATTTACCGTCAAATCCGGTTATTCCCGAACTTTCTACCTCCCAATAATAATGGAGTACGTTATCAGGATCAAGAACTGTAGGATGAGTTTTATTAATGTTATTAATACGTATCGAACCTGTATTACCAATAGTATTAATAGTAAGAACTGCAGGAGTATATTTCCCTGAAGTTCCAATAGGATAAATAAATGTTCCTGTAGAACTAAACACCTTGCTGATTCCCACAGCACTAAAAACTCCATCTGAAGTAATCATTTTTGTATTGCTAAATCCGGAACCTTCAATATTACTATTTTCACCTAATGTAAGAAGATATTTATTTATATCGAAGATACCATTTGTTAATGCAAAATTTTTATTTAACGTAATTGCATTTTCTAAACGTGCTCCACTAATATTATTAAGTTCAAGTCTTCCAAATGTACCAGTACCGGAAATAAGTTGTTGAGAAGTTCCATCTAAAATTACACCGACACTTGTTTCTGTGTATGTAGCATTATTTATAAAATTTCCCTGTAAATCTACAGTGTTGCTCCCACAGATTAGTTGTCCTGAAACTAATTCAAGATTCTTGTATATTTCTATATCATTATTTAACGTAAGAGAAGTTACCGGATTAACTGTTAAATTATAAAAATCGGTAGTTGAACTCCCAGTAATAGATTGAGCACCACCATTAAAAGTTGTGAGATTATTGTAATGATTATAAGAACCATTATTATCAAAATCTCCTTTAATAGTTACATTTATGTTATAATTTGTATTTGCGTCAAAAATACTATGCGAATTAGCTAATGAAAGATTTCCATTAAGGACTAAAGCACTAATAAGTAATTTTACAGTAGCATTTTTATTATTTGTACCGTTTATTGTAAGATTATTTAACGGTATATTAGCATCAAGAATATAATTCTGTGTAAAAGAATTAGAGCCTTGCGAAAAAATAATTTCTCCACCGGTAACCGATGAATTACTTGGTCTAAGATATAAATCACCATAAGTATTTCCTCCACCGCCACGAACAATATTAATAGTACCGGCCGACATGTTAAATTCACTGCCGTCGTTCAATATCTCTAATTTTGCATTAGCTGTAATAGCATTATTTCCGTTAATAGTAAGCGAGCCACCTGTTTGATTATAAATTAAGGTTCCGTTTGTTGCTGCAAGATTTCTTCTTATTTGTCCATTTACTGTTAAATTTCCGCCCTGTATATCAATTTCTGACGCGCCACCACCAGAATACTCAATATCGTTATTATTATTGTTTGCTGAGTTACCAATAAGCACGTTACCACTCTTCACAGTTAACTTCCCATTTAAGAACAGATCATTATTGTCTGATGCTGCATTTGCAATAACAATATTTTTATTTGATGAATTATTTGGATAATCAACATACAAACCGGCAGTTGATGGAATAGTAAATGTGCTGCTTGTCGAAATAGTAAAATCACTATTGGGGTTAGTACGTAAATATTTGAAAGTGCCATTTTTGAGTGTTAACCAATTATCAGTAGGGGTTGTTAATGTGCCTGCGATATCGCAAGTTAATGTTGTTGCTTGTGACGAGCCTTTGTTTACAGTAACTTTATCAAACACAGTATAAGGAGTTGTACTTGATGTATTTGTAATTGATACATTTTCGTTACCGAAAAAAGTTACCGGTATATTGGTAAAATCACAACCACAATAATCATTTGCACTGCCTCCTGATCCAGGAGAAATTGCATTATTAATTAAATTACCTCCAATAGAAATGTTTTGATTTGTGGCTTTATCATAAACCTGTAATCCTGCTTTATCACTAATAATTAAATCACCATAAATTACAAAATCTTGAGCCAGATTATTATTTCCATACCAAACTAATGCTCCACCTTGTAATTCAAAGTTTCCTTTTATAGTAATTGTTTTTGCAATTCTTGTAGTTGGTGCTGTAGGGTAATCTGAGTTCCAAGTTGGACAAAACCACGATTTTGAATTTTGTCCTTTTGTTATTAAGCTCCCATAAATTAATAAATCAATATTTGGAAAAATAATATTAGACCCCCCCAAAGGTGAAATTATTAAATTACCATATTCTTCAACATCATTTGGCAACCAATATGTTGTCCCTGCAGTTCCATTCGTTGTATATAATTCTGTTGTTCCAAGATTAGTATTAAATTCGGAAAAATCACCGGAAGGAAATTCATATGTACTCCCTGAATTATAAGAAGTTGTTAATCTAAAATTTCCATTCCCTCCAGAATGGTTAAGCACGACACCAAAATTACAAGCCGGGTTATAGCCAATATCCAAGGCGGATTCTTTCTCTATTTGAAGACTTGCACAGTTTCTCACATCTGTATTTGGAGTTGTATTGTCAGTTGACAGATAAACAGAATCTTGTCCTCCAATAATAACAATATCGGAAGCACCGGGTACAGAAGTGGCTGCATCACCGTTATGGCTTGTTAAAGACCAGGTGCTAACGTCGCCCCACGAACCGGATTGACGGCTATAATAAACGACAGGCGTTCCAAAAGGATTTGTAGGATTGTCATCTCCTGCTGTATATTCACCATCAATATTGTCTAAATTTGCAAAAATAGTATTTGTGCTTGCATCAACATTTGCTGTTGTACCTTTTGTCCACGAATATGTGGTGGGATTGTAAAAAGCGCCAACATATCCCGCTTCTGTAACATCACCACTTGTAACAACATCATTTTGCGAATAAGCGTAAGAATGACTAACAGAACCGGAAACAATACCTGAAAATCCAGAAGATTTTACACGCCAATAATAAGTAAGACTGCGATTTTTAGCCGTTGTAACAGGATGTTCCATGCCGACAGGGTTTACAGTAACAGAGCCATAAGTTGAAGGATCTGAAGTAAAAGAAATAGTAGCAGGCGTATATTCTGCAGTAGCATGACCATCTGATGCAGCACCAACAGGGAAAACAAAAGAATTAGAAGTAGAAGAATAAGTTTTAGTTATCCCGCCATTACCAACTTCACCATTAGTTTTAATAAATTTATTAGCATCAGTACCTGAGATACTTGCATTTACACCAATATTAAGATTATATTTTTTAATATTAAATAATTTATATCCTGTTGCAGCTCCGGAAAATGTAAGCACACCATTAATAGTAATATTATTATTCAAAACAGCTTCGCATGTTCCTGATAAAGGTTTATTTAATTCGATATTTTGAAAAACGCCTGTGCCATCACCATCAATATTTTGGTTGGCATCACTATTTAAAACAATTTTACCTGAACCTGTATGAACACCGGAATTATAAATACTTTTTGCTATATTTATTGTATTTCCATTATCATCTAATGTGCCATTAATTATCATTGCAGAATCTGCGATATTAATTGTTTTTTGCGAACCGGCAAATTTTAATGTATCAGAAGCTGATTTATCAAGTTTAAATTTATTTAAAGAAAGTGCACTTGTTAAATCAACTGTAAACGTTTGATTCCCCGAACCATTAAAAATTGTCCAATTAGTGCCTTCGTTATAAGTTGTTCCGCTTGCAATAGAAAAGTCACCGCCGACAGAAACATTAAGATTGTTTGCATCGAAATATCCTGATTGTATTGTAAAATCATTTAAGACATTTAAATTATAGGTGTTTAATTGAACATTGGAAGCACCATTCTGTCTGTTAATTAATAAATTTCCTAACGATGCATTAGAAGTAATAATTAAATTTGTAGGGTCGGTTCCGGAACCATCTGTAGGAATAATTTCAAGAGTGCCGCCTGTAACATTATTATTTGAAGATGAAGATAAAATGTCAAACACCTTACCCCCTGTTCCGCAAGCATCATATATGCTAATTTTACCACCGGACATTGCAAATACATTTTCTGCATTATTAATATTAAAAGTTCCCTTGGTTCCATCTAAACCTGTTGCTGAACGAGTAGTATTAATTGGTGCATTAACAAGATCGCTAACATTTACGTATTGACTTGGTGTTCGTTGAAAACGACCACGTAGAATAAACTCTCCACCTGTTTGATTATAAGAAGCTAAACCGGAAGTTCCTGCAGCACGAAATTGTTTAGCATCTACAACACCACCATTTATAACTAATTGTCCTGATGCTTTATCCCAGGTAATAAAACCACCGGATTCGCGAGTAGAAAAATACCCTTTATCAATTTGCAGTTTACCATATATTGAAAAAGAACTTGCATAAATACCTTTATTAACACCATTTACACTCCCTGTTCCTCCTGAAACACCATAAGCAACATTAACTTCCTCATAAGTATCTGCAGTAGATAATACCACAACATTATCGCCATCGAGCACTAAAGCTCCATTTACGGGGATATAAAAATCGGAATTAGGGGTGGCACTACTACTACCATTTCCTTCAGAAAGTGAAGGAATAATTGTAAGTCCTTTTAAAACTAAAGAACCGGTTCGTATCCACAATGCTTTCTTAATGTTTGGATTTTCATTGGTAGCATTAGTAATATCACCAGATGAATTATTAGCTCCAAACAATCTAAAATTATTATAAGCACTTGAATAAATATTTAATTTAAAAGTTTGATCAACACCCTTATCAACAATAATATTGTAAAAATCTGTTTTGCCGTTGCATGTTAGTGTATTATCGGTAGCACCCATAAAATATACTGAAGCTGCACCGGATGTAGCACCAGAGCCTGTTGGAGGAAATGCATTAAATACAGGATAAGCGAGATTTGTAAACCTCACTGTTCCGTTATTTGTAAAATTTCCTTTTAAAATAACAGTATGGAAATTCGTATAATAATCAATAAATGGTGGTGTCCCTCCTGTAATTCCGGTAGATGTGGTTGAAGAATTTGTAGAACCTTGTCCAACCGTAATACTTGCACCCGAATTAACAGTTACATCGCCATTAATTGTTAAATTTAATTTTGCAGTAGAGGTGTTATTATTAATTCTATAAGTTCCGTTTTCGACAATTAAATCACCATTAAGAGTAATATCGTTTAACTGAGTTGCAACAACCCCTGATGCATTAATTTTTAAATTATTATAAGTTGATTGAGAGGGAAGGGTAAAGTCTGTTGTATTGTTATACTCTGTAGTACCACCGTCTGAGCTAATAAAATTATTTGTTGTAACAGAAGGAAAATTTGTAGAGGCTAATCTTAATGTACCTTCTCCGTCTAACGATTTTATTACATTAGAAAACTTATATGTTGATAGGTTTAAAATACCACCATTTTTAATATTGATCTCTAAATTGGTAGTGTCTTCATCTTCGGAAAGGCTAACTGTACGACCATTCAATATAACAACAGCATCGCCCGAATTTGGAAAATCAGTAGCTGTTTGTGTAGTACCTCCGGGATCGTGTGTCCACGTATTAGAATTGTTCCAATTTCCTGATTGATATGAATAATATGTTTTTTTATCGAAATTAACATTAATGCCATATCTCGTACCTAAATCATCATTTATTGATATTTCTTGCGAAGATGTTAATGCTTCATCGTAATAGATTAGTTCAGCTATTTCTCCGGTATAATTTGCACCTGCAGCTTGCGTTGCACCAACTTCATCTCTTGTTTTACCATCGGTATATCCAATAGATATATCACCACTATGTGCTTTGAGTGTAGTAATTGTTCCGTTACCTGTATTATCGGTGAATGGATTGTTATTTAATCTTGCAGTTAATACACCTTTGTTCCATAAAAAAGACAAAACATAAGATTTATTTGCACTAACTGCATTAAAAACAGTTAAACGGTTTGCATCTTTATCATTATATATTGTTACATAAACTTTCCCGTTTTTAACAAATACACCGAGCCCATTAGTTCCACCACCTTCTTCAAATAGATATTGAGTTGTAGTTACATCTGCTCCGGTTTTAAACGCCAAAAACATAGTTCTTTCATCGCCATTATAACCGGTTCCGGTATTTATTCTTGGATTATCAGGAATATTTAATCCTACACCGCTAAAATCCATTACCTCTTTATTGTTCATATTTGTCGAAGTAATTTGGTCTGGTCCGGTTGGAGCCGGTGTAGCATCATTACCATTACCCGACTGGTCTGCCCAATTTGTTATTGGAGTTGTTCCTG
>QMPG01000095.1 GCA_003648455.1 Bacteroidota bacterium | reverse complement strand
TTGAGCAAGAAATACTTAAGATTGTAAATAGTAAGATTTAATATAGTCTTAAAATTTATAAAGTAATAAAAAAAGCAATCTTTCATTTGATAGATTGCTTTTTTTAGATTAAGTTTTATAATAAATTTTTATGCGTCAATCTTAGCATATTTAGCATGACGCTCAATAAATTCACGACGAGGTGGTACATCGTCGCCCATTAGCATTGAGAAAATTCTGTCAGCTTCGGCTGCACTTTCTATTGTAACTTGTCGTAAAGTTCTTTGTTCAGGATCCATTGTTGTTGCCCACAATTGTTCTGCATTCATTTCTCCCAAACCTTTATATCTCTGAATATGTAAACTTGATTCGTTGCCTTGTGCTAATTCTTCTGAAATTTGTTTGCGTTCCTCTTCTGACCAGCAATACCTTTGTTTATTACCTTTTTTAATAAGATATAATGGTGGAGTAGCAATAAATAAATAACCTTGTTCAATAACAGGTTTTAAATAACGGAAAAACAAAGTCATAATTAAAGTTGCAATATGACTACCATCAACGTCGGCATCAGTCATAATAACAGTTTTGTGATAACGAAGTTTTGTGAGATTGGGCTCTTTGCTGTCTTCTTCAGTACCAATTGTAATGCCAAGAGCAGTAAAAATATTTTTTATCTCTTCGTTTTCAAAAACTCTGTGTTGCATAGCTTTTTCAACATTAAGAATTTTACCACGAAGAGGCAGAATAGCTTGAAATTTTCTATCTCTACCTTGTTTTGCTGTACCACCGGCAGAATCACCCTCGACAAGAAAAATTTCACATAAACTAGGGTCTTTTTCAGAGCAATCTGATAATTTTCCTGGTAAACCAGAACCGGTTAATACATTTTTACGTTGAACCAATTCGCGTGCTTTGCGGGCAGCATGACGTGCAGTAGCCGCAAGAATTACTTTTTGAACAATTTGTTTGGCATCTTTAGGATTTTCTTCTAAATAATTGGAAAGAACTTCACTTACTGCTTGGTCTACTGCCAGACTAACTTCTGAATTACCTAATTTTGTTTTTGTTTGTCCTTCAAATTGTGGTTCTGCAACTTTAACAGATAATACTGCTGATAATCCTTCTCGAAAATCATCGCCATTAATATCAAATTTTAATTTAGTAAGCATCCCTGATTTATCGGCATAGTTTTTCAATGTTCTTGTTAAACCACGTCTGAAACCGGTTAAATGAGTACCTCCTTCAATAGTATTAATATTGTTTACATATGTATGAACATTTTCAGAGAAAGATGTATTGTAATGCATTGCAAGCTCAACAGGAATACCATTTTTTTCTGTCTCAGCACAAATAGGATTTTCAATTAATTTTTCGCGGGTTTCGTCTAAAAATTCAACAAATTCTTTTAATCCTTCTTTTGAATAAAAAGTGTCTGTGCGGAATTCTCCGTTTTCTAATTTTTCTCTTTTATCTGTTATCGTAAGATTTACACCTTTGTTAAGAAAAGCTAATTCTCTAAGACGAGCAGATAAAATGTCGTAATGATAAATAGTTGAGGCAGTAAAAATAGTTTCGTCAGGTTTGAAGGTAATTTCTGAACCTGTTTCTTGAGTTGACCCAATTATTTCGCCTTTGTTTAACGGTTTACCATATCCAAATTCTTGTACAAATATTTTGTTATCAGTGTGAATTGTTGCTTTAAGATGTGATGATAAAGCATTTACACATGAAACACCTACTCCATGTAAACCTCCGGAAACTTTATATGTATTTTTATTAAATTTACCTCCGGCGTGAAGCACTGTCATAACTACTTCAAGGGCACCTTTTTTTTCTTTTTCGTGATAGCCTATTGGAATACCTCTACCATCGTCTTTTACTGTTATTGAATTATCTTCGTTTATAAAAACTTCTACCTTAGTACAATAACCGGCCATTGCTTCATCAATTGAATTGTCAACAACCTCATATACAAGGTGGTGCAATCCACGCACTCCAACATCTCCAATATACATTGCCGGACGTTTTCTAACAGCTTCTAATCCTTCTAATACCTGAATACTATCGGCTTTATAATCAGTATAATTGTTTTGTTCTTTTTCAATATCACTCATCTGTATAAATTTATGTTTTTTTTTGATTTGTAATTTTTTTTAAATATGGAATCTTGTATTCTGCGAATATTTTAAATACATAAAGAGAAGATTATTATTAAGAATTATTCTTAAAAAAAATTACTGACAAATGTAATAAAATATTATGATTTTTTCATGAAAAAATGACATTAAATTACCTCATTTTTATTAACATTTTTTAATCAAAAAATGTTAATAAAAATGAGGAGTAAATTCCTCGTTAATAAAGAGTTGTGATTTTTTTTATAATGAGTAAGTAATACCAAATAACACATTAAATTTATGCAACGGATAATTGTTCCACTGATAATATTTTACTGCTCCAATATTGTTGAAATTTACGAAGGCTGAAAGCACTTTTGTATATCTGTATTCAAAACCTAAATTCACATCAAAAATGCCTGCTAATTCTTTCTTTACTACATTATTTGCATTGTCAAATGTTTTTGCATAACGTCTGCTTATTGCAAAAATATCGGTATTAATAATAATTTTGTCTTTAAGTATATATCGTGATGTGAAATTAATTTTGAATTTTGGTTTGTGCCATGGTTCAAGTTCTTTATCCATAACATAATTAAAAAAATCAGCTTTTAAAAGTAAATTGAATTTTTGTGATTTTTTATATGATATTTCGCTTGAAAATTGGGTTAGTTTTATATCATCATATACAACATCAAACTTGTTCTCTAATAAGCAAGTTGTGTCGTTTACAAAAAAGTAACTGTTATTAATTTTTGAAAATGAAGCGTTAAAATTAAAAGATATTTTTGAGCTGAAGTTGCCACGTATTCCTCCAACAACATGTTGTTTATAGTCTATTGGTTTTATATTCAATCTGTTTGTTATATAAAAATTTTCGTATGCAACACTCTGATAATTATTAATTTGATATCTTCCATCTAATTCAAAATAAGGTATCAAGAAATAATCAATTACATTATAATGCAAACTTAATTTGGGGTAAAAATAGTATTTAACATCCTTTTGGTCATAATATGTATTAACACCGGCAATAACACGCCATTTCTTTCCAAATGCACCTACCCACGGATTAAATTTAACCATAAGAAAATTAAGAGTATCATTAGTTCCGGTGGTATTAAAATAGTTGAATTTTGAATCAATGCCAAGAAACTGATTGTTCATAAAATAATTAATATTTGCCATTAATGATAAATTATTTTCGATAATATCATCTTTTGTTTTAAAATATTGATAATTCATTTTAATGTCATAATTTACATGAGACGAATCAATATAATTTGTTTTAAAGCCGGTATTTAGATTAAATAAATTAAAGTTTTGATATTCAATATCTTTTTTGTCAGTTGGAATAGTATCTGTTGTTAAATAAATTTTATCGGGATTATAGCCATAGTAATAAATTTTCCTTGAATTATAACTCATATCTCCCGAAAGTGTTTTGTTGTTTTTAAATATTTTTTTCCCGTATAGCTGAATCAAATTATTGCTGTTGCCGGCAAATATTTTTTTATTGTCGGTGTTCTTAATTTTACCATTGGTTGAGAAATGTTTTAAATAAGCGCCAACAGAATAATTTTTTGCGCGAATACTTGTTAGATTTATTTCAGCGAGTGGTGTAAGATAATTCCCAACTCCAAATTTAAAATATGATTTGTATAATTTACTTAATGGTTCGCCCAACATCTTGGCAGCTTTTATTGGCTCCAATTTGAATCTAGAATCTAATTGTTTTGTTTTGCTCTTAATCGAATAAGTAAATGAGGGAGTAATTACTATTGTGTCGTTTAGTTTTGGCAACTCATTAATTTTGAACGCATCAGATATTGATGGCTCGTAAGGTTTAATAACTTTTACCTCTTGGTTTAATTTATTTTGAGCGTTTGCCTTAAAACTTATAAAAAATAATGTAAGTAATATTATAGCAAAATGTTTCATATAGCAATTCATAATTTCAATTAATATTCTTATTTTAAACTATCGTTTTCAACTTTATTTTCTTCTTCAAACAATTTGTTGTATTGTCCGTCGGTATTATCTTTAAAATTAATTTCAATATCTTTTTTAGAGACTTGTTTAAACTGAGCATCCTCAATTTCTTTAATTCTTTTCATTTTTTTGTTGGCTGTATCAATAATACCATCATCAGTAATTTTATAATTTTCAATAATACCTTTCAGGTTTGCTTTTGCCTGAAAATAATCGTTATTGTCGAAATAAATATCTGACAACAGGATAAAACTTTTGGCTAACCAAAACTGATGAGGGGTGCTGATATTAATAAAGTTAAATATTTCCTGCTTAGCTAATTCATACTTCTTTTGAAGATATAAAATATTGGCAATTTGATATTTAGCCTCGGCTCCTTGTTCTGTTTTGCTGTTGCGTGCAATTAAGCGATATTGCGTTACTGCTTTGTTTAGTTTATTTTGAGCAAAGTATGATTTTGCAAGTATTAGATGTGCTTCACGAATTTTCTCCTGAGCAACTTTTTCGGTTATTAATACATTGTTGGCAGCAACAATTGCATTTTTGTAACTTTTTAAATTAAAAGCTGAACGCATTTGTCCAATACGTGCTTTTAGTAAGTTGCTTTTTACTTCTGCCACATTTTCGAGTACTGTGAAATTTTCCAGTGCTTCTGCATAATTTTTATTTCTGAAATTAATGTTAGCTGCACCTAATAATGCTTGTTCTGTGAAAATATTTTTTGGTTTTTCAATAATGAAAGAATAAGCTTTAAGTGCATCATCAAATTTATTGTTTCTGTTTTCACAATCAGCTTTATAAAAATATGCATTAAGAATGAAACTTCCTGTTGGATATTTTTCAATGTAATTTTTTAACAGTTGTGTTGATTTATCACAATCGCCTGACATATAAATTTTTTCTGCGGCAAGATATGTTAAAGAATCTTGCTCAGTTATACTTACATTAGCAAATCCGCCCAATGAATTTACATAGTCGAAATATGTGTTAACTTCGTTAAGGTCAACATAAATATTTTTTAAACCAATTAACGCATCTTTAGCTTCTTGTGATCCTTTATAATTTGCTACTGCTTGTTTGTAGTATTTAATCGATTTTTGATTCTCATCTTTATTGTAATATAATAAACCAAGATGAACCAGTGATTTACTAACATAGCTACTGTTAGGAAATTTTGTTATTATGAGAGTGTAATTTTTTATTGCAGCATCTATAGAATCGGTTATAACATAAGTTTTTGCAAGTTCGAACACTGCATCGTCATAATATGTTGAACTTGTGTCGTTTAATAAATTTGTCAGTAGGCTGATTTTTTGTTTATATTTTTTCAACAAGCCATTTGTAAAACCTTGTTGAAACAAAGCATAATCTGCATCAAGAGAATTTACTTCAACAGCTTTTGCATAATAATCAACAGCTTCATAATAGTTACGCGATACAAAATAACAATCGCCAATTCTTATAAAAGCATCACTTAATTTTAGAGTGTCATTAATTTTTGCATTGTCAACATATTTTCTGAACCATGATATTGCTTTTTTATAGTCTTTCTTTTTAAAAAAAGAATAGCCTAAATTGTAATATGAATTATTAAATTCATTATGTTCGAAAGCTCCCGGTGTTAAAAGAAATTCTTTGTAATTATTTATAGCTTCATCATATTTTTTTATTCTGTATTGGGCTTCGGCTTTCCAATAAATTGAAAAAGCTTTAATTGTTTTGTCATATGCAGGAACACTAAGTGCTTTGTTAAATGCTTCGATAGATTGTTCAAATTTAAGATTATTAAATAATTCTAAAGCACGGTAATAAGCAATGCGTTGATAGGCTGCTAATATTTCAGTATTTTTTATTTTTATTTTTTCAATTGAGGATAAGGCTTCTTTATAATTTTTTGATATAATATATGCTTTGCCAAGATAATCGTAAACATCATCTGTTTTATCTGAATTTGGATATTGCTCAAGGTATTGATTAAATGTTTCAATTATCTCGTTAAACGGTGAATATGCCAACTCATAAGTTAATTTGGCATAGTTAAACAAAGCATCTTCTTTAATTTTTTTATCAAAATCAAGTTTTGATGCAGAGCTAAAAGCCATACGAGCTTTGTTTTTATCATCTTTCTTTAGGAAACAGTCGGCAAGATAATAATAAGCATTTTGGCTTAACAAGTCATCAACATTAGTTACATTTTGAAATGATTTGCTTGCTTTTTCAAAATCACCATTTTTGTAATAAATAAAAGCCAGCTGGTATATGTCGTTTCTTGTATAAGCTTTAGTTTTTTCTTTATAGATTTCAAGATATCTTAGGGCATTTTTATAGTCAGCTTTTTGATAATATGCTTCGCCAATAATACGTGCTATTTCAGGAGCTCTTTTGGTAGTAGCAGAATCTAATAATGAAGGTACATATTGAATTATTTCATCATATTTTTTTTGAGAAAAATAAATCTGTGCAATGTAATATGGCACAATTGGAGCAAAAGTAACATCGTCTTTTAATTTTTTAAAACCGTTTAGGGCTGTTTCATAATTTTTGTTCAAATAAGCAATGTGAGAATAATAGAATAGGGCAGGAGCAAAATATTTTGAATCGCTGTCGAGCAGTTCATAAAACATTTTCGATGCATTAGTATTATCTTCCAGAGCAAAATAACTATACCCCAGCTTAAAAAAATACTCAGCTAATTCATCATTATTAAGGTCAAATTTATTAACTCGTTTAAACCAAATAATAGATTGTTGGTAATCTTTTTTTCTGTATTGAAATTTTCCCATCTGAAAATAAGCAGTCTTAACTCTCGGGCTTTCAGGATGCTCTTCAATAAACTTATTAATTAAATATTCGGCATCCGAATTAAAAAGTTCAATAGCACAAAGAGCTGAATAATATTGCGCATCGGTTTTTATATTCGAATAATTCTCGCCTTTATTTAGTGTTATATTATTAAAATGTTTTTGAGCCGCAACATATTTTTGCTTGTTAAACAACTCAACACCAGTGTTAAATTCCGAATTAGGACTTTGATAAATAATAGAATTTTGAGCATAAGTAAAATCTGCAAAACTAATTAGTATCAGAAATAAATTTATAAAAAGGAATAAGTGCTTAGTTTTCATTTTATGAAGTTGTTTTTTTAATTCTTAATTTTTAATTTTTAATTCGTAATTCGTAATTCGTAATTCGTAATTCGTAAGCAAATTAGTTGTAAAGGTAAAAAAGAAATATCTATACATCTATTTTTTACAATTCTTTTATTAACAATTAACTGTTAATTTCTAATTTTATTTTCCTAACTTTATTTTTGTGATTAAATTTTTGTTTATTTGTATAAAATATTTTCAAAATGTATATTTTAAAGACAAAAGGCACTGCAAAAATACCTGATTATATTCAAATTAGAGATGATAATTTTGTGCTGGTTAATCATTTTAAAGCAAACGTTTCAAAACAAACTTTAGAGAAATTCAATTACATTAAAAATGTTAATGAATTTACTGAAATGATGAATAATTTGGAATATGGAGTTTTAAAAAAAATTGAATAAAATTTTATTTTTTTACAGACTGATGTATAAGGATTTTTATAATTTCAATTTTCAAATTCCGTGGTTTTCATTATAATAGACCTAACATAATTTTTAATAAACAAGATCCATATAATTAAAGACATGTCACTTGATACAATTATAGAATTAAAAAATGCTTCAATTTTCCAGAAAGATAATTTAGTTTTATCCGATGTTAATTTTGAAGTAAATAAAGGTGAATTTATTTACCTCATTGGTAAAACAGGAACTGGTAAATCAAGTTTGCTAAAAACTTTTTATGCTGATTTGCCTCTAACAAAAGGACAGGGGAAGATAGTTAAATACGACTTGCAAAAAATTAAAAGAAAAGAAATTCCATATCTTCGCCGTAAAGTTGGGATTGTTTTCCAAGATTTTCAACTTTTAGTTGATAGAACAGTTTACGACAATTTAGCTTTTGTGTTAAAAGCAACAGGATGGAAAAATAAGAAAATAATTGATTCAAGAATTAGTGAAGTTCTTGAAAAAGTTGATTTGTCGTATAAAGATTATAAAATGCCACATCAATTATCCGGTGGCGAGCAACAAAGAGTTGTTATTGCACGTGCCTTGCTTAATAATCCTGATGTGATTTTAGCTGATGAGCCAACCGGTAATCTCGACCCTGAAACATCTGAAGGTATTATGCAACTTCTTTTTAAGATTAGTGAAAGCGGACGCACAGTTGTTATGGCAACTCACGATTATAATATGCTTAAAAAATTCCCTGCTCGCACTTTTCGTTGTGAAGAAGGTAAACTTATTGAAAATCCTAAAGAAGTAATTGATTTCAGCCAGCTAAGTTAAGAGTTTGTAAAGTTGAAAGTTCTCCGAAAAGCCTTCATAGCCGTCATTGCGAGGGCGAAGCCCGAAGCAATCTGTTGATAAACAACACGTAGTCATTGCTTCTCCGCCAGCTGGCGGAGAAGCAATGACTCGTATTAAAAAAATTATTGCTTAACAAATTGCTTACAATAAATATTATTTTTGGTAGTTATTATTGCATTATAAATTCCGCTTGATTGATTCGACATATCAATCTGCAATGATTTTGTTTTACACGTTTTTTTATAAATAATTTTTCCGCTTAAGTCAATTATTTTAATTTCAAATTGTTTGTTAGCATCAATATTTTCTACATCAATATTTATTTTTCCTAAGCTTGGGTTGGGATATATTTTTATTGAATTTTTAGTATTAATCGGCTTAATAGACGACAGCAAATCACAAGGCTCACAATAATCGTTATTTTTTTCTGTATAGCAAACTAAGCGTGTCTCTACTTCAAATTGATGAAACCAAGGGTTAATTAAACCGGAATTAAACCCGATTCCTTCAATTAATGATTGATTTATTAATGTAGAATAGTTTGGGTTATATATTGATGTATCATTTAGATTATATCTTTTGTGATACTTCCCGCAATAGTTAACGGAATCTATTGACATAACTATTAGCTTATGTTCTTCATATTTACCATATCCGTTTTTTATTGTATCGCCTAAATTCAAATTAAAATCATAAATTATTTCAGGAATTGTATCATCTTGATTTACATATTCCACTTGTTTATTACTGTTGTTCCTTATTGCTCCATAATATCCTTGGCTTGTATCGGGATACATATAATAAAAATCGGACTTAATTCTAAATTGGTGAAGTTTTTGATAAAGATTGCCATTAATAATTGTGTCCCCTTTTGTATAGAACTGGATACCATAAGTAAATCCCTCTTCTCCAAAGTAAGCTTCTTTACAAACCCAAATTCCATTTTTAAAATCAAATGGAACATATTCCTGACTTAATAAGTTTTGGCAAAATATTATTAAGAGACTAATTAATATAAAATTTTTCATAATGTATATTTTTAATTGTTAATTATTATCATTCGCTGTGAACAAATTTTTTGTCCATTTTTTTCGAATATTACAAAATAGACAGCTTCTTTAAACTGATTGGTTGATATGTTTATTTGTTCATCAAATTTATGAAAAAAAAAGATGGTTACATATTTTTGTTAAGTTGAAAATTAATAAAAAACTAAGTAAAC
>QMPG01000094.1 GCA_003648455.1 Bacteroidota bacterium | reverse complement strand
TGAAGACCTGTACCGGCAAATACAGCATCATAATTTTTCTTTAACTCTTCCAAAGAAACATCAACACCTACTCTTGTGTTATACTGAATTTCAACACCGAGAGATAAAATATAATTAATATCTTTATCTATTTGATCATAAGGCAAACGATATTCGGGTATTCCGTAACGCATCATACCACCAGCTTCGGGATATAATTCAAAAATTTTCACTTCATAGCCCAATAAAGCAAGATAATATGCAGCTGATAATCCTGATGGACCGGAACCAATTATTGCAACTTTTCTCCCATTTTTTTCAATATTTTCTGTTTCTAAAATCTTCTTATAATTTTCAGAAGGATTTTGATCGGCAATATATCGTTTTAACCAACGTATTGATAAAGGCTCACCTCTATGACCAAGAGAACAAACGGATTCGCATTTATGAGTACAAATACGTCCGCAAATTTCTGGTAATGGATTTGTCTCATATAATACTTCCAGACCATGTTCTAAATCATCGTCACGAATAGCTTTAATATAAGCTGGAATTCCCATATGAGCAGGGCAAGTAGCAACACAAATACCACATTCAACGCAACGGTCGGCTTCTAGTTGAGCTTGCTCTTTTGAGTAACCCTGAACAATTTCAACAAAGGAACTATCTCTTTTCTCAGGCACAAGTTCCGGCATCTCAACTCGTTTAAGATCATAAAATTCATAATTAGGCGTTGGTTTTTTCCAACCTAATTCATTTTCATCCCAAGGTTTTTTATCAACGCCCGGTATAAATCTATAAGCATCAGCACTCGCTTCTTCAATCCATTTATATTCATTAGACAAACTAAGAGAGCCGGTAGTACAAACGTCAACACATAAGCCACACCAGCAACACCTGCCATAATCAATTTTTGGTCGAAGTCCGCTATCTCCGTCTTTGGTTTCAATTCCTTCAACAGGAACTAAATCTATTGCTTTATTGGGGCAAATATCTTCACATGAGCCACAACCTATACACTTTGTAATATCATTTTTATGAAAACCACGATATCTGGGAGCCCCGGGTCTATCGTTAATAGGGTCTTTAATCGTTATGGGCTCTTTAACAACATTTTCCCACTTTATAAATGGAGTTAATATATCTTTTAAACTCATATTTGTTATTTATGATTTACTATTTATTTTTATCAATCATCAATCAAAATTTATCTTTCAATTTCAGGAGGACAAGCTGCAAGAGAAACCATCATTGATGCAACATCAGCAATATTTGCTCCAATAAGCATTTTCTCAAGAAGTGATACTGCATGTACATAACTTGGTCCTCTTAAATTAATTCTTCTTGGGAACTCACTTCCGTCGGTTACCATATAATATCCATATTCTCCTCGTGAAGATTCGCTTCTCACATATGTTTCTCCTTTTGGTATTTTCCAGTGTAAAACATTTGGTGTTTGTGCTCTTATATCTCCCTTATCAGGCATTTTTGCTAATATCTGACGAATAATATCAACGGTTGTTCTGATATCTTCGCGTCTAACTAATGAGCGAGTATAAATATCAGAATCTGTTGCTGTATATGGTTCAAAATCTAATTTATCATAAATTAAATAAGGATAATCTTTTCTAACATCACGTTTAAATCCTGCAGCACGTGCATTTGGACCACCAACGCCAAATTTATCAACCCATGAAGGATCTAAATATCCAACACCAACAGTTCGTTTTTTGAAGACAGCATTATCATACATTAATTTAGTAATATTGCCAATAAAAGCATCAATTTTGTCCAATGTGTCTTCCATGCGTTTTTTAAAACCATCGGGTAACAAACCTCTGACACCTCCCGGAGTAATATACATATGATAAACACGACCGCCTGTTAGTTCTTCAAATCTGTCAAGAATTAAATCTCTAAGATAAATACCCCATTGTACTCCCATACCTAAGCCTGTTGCATTACCTTGACCCGGCACAATTCTTAACAGCATTTGCAAGCGAGACATTTCAAGTGCAAGAGTTCTTAACCAATTGGCCATTTCAGGGACTTCAATACCTGATAATTCTTCAACACATCGTGAAAAATTGTATTCATTTGAATCCGGTTCAGCAACACACATACGAATACATGTAGTAAAACCTTGAATAAACTTGCGTCTTTCTATCAACTTTTCAAACCCGCGATGAAGATAACCAACATGAGTTTTTGCCTGAACAATTTCATCACCACAGATTGTAAGTTCTAATGACATATTTCCTGTTACACCGGGGTGGTTTGGTCCATGCCAAACTTTAACATATTTTTCTGATGATAAATCAACATTTAAGCTCCCATCTGGATTTTTTTCAGGGAATTTACTTCTATCCGGTGACCATAAAACGTTTTTATTTTTCTTCATCTGGGTATAGCTTTTTTTTCATATATTCTTCAGGATCATTTGTTTCTCTACCTTCTCTTGGGAAAAAAGTTTCTTCAGAATATTTTTTAGTATCAAATTCTCTTCTCATAGGGGGAATATCATCCCATCCTTCTAATATAAATGATTCGTCAACACGTGGACTTCCTGGAAAATCTATTCCGTACATTTCTTTTAACTCACGTTGATATGTAGCAATTTGTTCCCACAAATGGTGAGCCGATGTCATTGTTGCATTATCTCGGGAAATCATCGTTCTTATTCCAATATCAATCTTTTTCTCAGGGTTGTTAAGGAAATAAACGAGTTGAAAAACTCCATCTTCAATCCAATCAACTACTGATAATAAAACAAAATGCGAAAATCCTTTAATATCTCTTAAATAAGTAATTAAAGAAATTGTTTGTTCCTTTTTACATGTAATAAAGTTAAGATTATCTCTTTTCTTAACAATATCCGTTATTTCAAATTGTTTACTAATGTCTTGCAATATTTGCTCCATCATGTTTTAATTTATGATTTGCGATTTTTAACTACCAATTATAATCAGGCATATTCCAATCTTTAATAATTTTTTTCTGGTTGGCTTTATACCAGTCAAATTTTTCGGCATATTCATTTGCACCTTCAGCTCTACCTGCTTTTATTCGTTCTTTAAGTTTATTAAATCCTGCAAGCAATGCTTCCGGTCGTGGCATACAACCTGCAATATAAACGTCAACCGGCAGATAATAATCTAAACGATTGATAGTATTATAACTATCATAATACATACCACCATTAATAGTGCAACTGCCAAGAGCAATAAGATATTTTGGGTCTTGCATTTGTTCATAACTTCTAATAGCTCTTTTTAATGTTTTCACAGCAAGATATCCTGAAATAATAAACACAGAAGACTGTCGTGGAGTAGGCCTCATTTGAACACCGAAACGATTGGCATCAAAACGCGAAGTCATTAATGGTGGAATTTCCATACTTCCACAACCAGTACCAAAACCAAGAACCCACAATGAATTAGATCTACACCAATTTAAAAATTTTTCAACAACTTTATTTTCAGGATCGTGAACAGTTGGACGAGCGTCACAAAAATAGTCCTTCATAGGATCAATATGAATCACTTCTCCATCAGGAGAAAGAACATCCCTTTTTTCTAGATCCGGATCTATAAATTTATTTTTTTTATTTTGTTCTTCTATTGTCATAATTAAATTATATAAAAATAATTGCTAATATTCCTAAAAGTAATGGCACCTTCAAAAACCATCTTGACGATTGGTCAATTCTAAAACGAGGAGTAACAGCTCCGACGAAAACTGACCAGAAATAAATAAAGAAGGTTTTAATAATTAATTCGACCCAAGATGTAGCACCACCAAAAAACAGATTCATAAACAAAACAGATTCTACAACATGTAATATTGCTGCATTAGATCTTAACACTCCAAGAAAAGCTGAGTGATATTCAGTTGGTGGTCCAATAGGTATTTCTTGAGGAGCCATAACGGTATCGAAAGGTGAGTGTCTCATAAATCCTAAAAATGCCAACATACCTGCAGCTGTTGCAAATGGATTGGTCCACATTACCCAATGAGTTATTCCTCCTTGTTGGGCAGCAACAATGTCGGCAAGAGACAATGTATGATATTGTACAGCAATAGAAATAATTGCAAGAGTAAAAGGAATCTCAACAGTTGTAACTTGAGACAAACCTCTACCAATTCCAATTATAGAATATGGGTGACTTGCTTCGCCTGCACCAAGAGCCATACCAAGCATTCCAAAAAACTGAAAATATAAAATTAAAACGAGGTCTCCTGAAAAAGAAAAATTTGTCCAGTATATAGAACCATAAATTAAAGGTAAAAATAAGAATATTCCTACACCACCGGCAAGACGAAAAATTGGACCAAGATAAAACATCACTCCATGCGAAACAGATGAACGTCTCGAATATAGCATAACTAAATTAAGATATGGTTGATAAAAAGGCATTCCAAATCTTTTACCTACTCTCGCAGTAATTTTATTCATCAATCCGGTTTGAATTAAACCCCAATTTAGCACAATAAATAATCCTAATAAAGTATAAGCTAACCTAACTATAAAACTCATTTAAAATCCTCCTAAAATAATAAAAAATAAACTGTAGCTACAAATAAAATAATATGCATGGCATAACTTTGTCCATTGCCATTATATATTCTTCTTAAAAAATCTGAAGATGCTTTTGTAAAATCTGCAATAGAATCCCAACAATATGTTACCCATGGTATTACAAAAAACCACACCCCTTTATAATATCCGGAATATAAATTATAAGCATTATGAGTCAATTCCGGTCTAAATGGGCGTTCTCCTGCATAAACCATATTAAATTGTTTGATTTTTGTATTTCTTCTATTAACAAGAAGCAACCATAGAATTAACACAACAAACATTACTCCAACAACTTGTATAATAGCTGTGGCATTCCAGTATCCTAATGGGCTATATGCTGTATTACCTACCCAATGAAGGACATTATTTGGGAAATACTGTGCAAGATAATCTCCTATTGGTTTTAAAATAACTCCCGGTTTTACAGAAAAAAACATTATTCCTGCAATTAAAATATATTCGGGTATTAGAAACCAGATTGATGCTTCCTTTACATGCCTGTGTTTATCCTTTAATTGTCCTAAGAAAACAGAATTAATCAACTGAAAGCAATAGAGGAAAGCAATTATTCCAGAGAAAAACATTATTACACCTTGTAGATACCAGCCTTTTAATACAATAGCATTATAGAACAACCATTTACCTGCAAATCCTGATAAAGGAGGTATTCCTGCCAAAGCAATTATACCTATAAGGACAGCAACAAAAGAGAACGGCATTCTCTTAATCAGACCTCCCATTTCGTACATATTATGAGTTCTAACTCTAAGAACTACACCGCCAATAGCAAGGAATAATAAAGATTTATATAAAAAGTGATTAATTGAATATGTCATAGCCGTTAACCAACCAAGATTTGTCATAAAAGCTAAAGCAAATAATATGTATCCTAATTGACCAATACTAGACCAAGCCAATAATCTTTTAGCATCTTCCTGAAAAGAGGCTTTTAAATTACCAACTAAAGCTGTAATTGCACCAAGCCAGCCTAAAGCGTATGCAATTGGATATATATTAGATTGAGTTCGCATTGCAAGCATTAAAACAACAAAACCAAAAACACCAGCTTTTAAAAGAATAGCGGAAACCATTGGGGATACGTCAGATTCTGCTTCAGCATGAGCTCCTGGTAACCAAATATGAAATCCTACAGCAGCTGTTTTAGTCATAAAACCAATTGCAAGCAAAACATAAACCCAAGGGGCATACATTGTAACAGTACTCAAAATATTGAGAGACAATAAAGCTTGGCCGGCATGAGCAATACCCAGACCTGCTAAAATTGCATAAGCACCACCAATTGAAAACAACATATAACTATACCCGTGAGGCATTGATTTTTTACCTCTGATAATTAAAATATATGAGCCCATTGTCATTAATTCCCAAGCAAAAAAGAATTGCAAAATATTTGATGCTTCAATAAGACCTATTAAACCTGCATACATCAATATCACAAAAGGATAAAAACCTTTACGCTTACCTTTCTGTGAGTACCCCGGTATAAGTAAAATAATACCTCCAATAAGGAAAATTACACCAAAGATAAATCTAAGCTTATCATCATATAATGAGGGCAATAAGTTATATGCATAATAAGCAACTCCTGCAATTGCAATAGAATTTTTTATTATTACGGGTAAAAAATCAATTAAAAATAAAAAAGCAACAAAGAACAATGGTATATAATTAATTGTGCTACCACCTTCAATCATGCTTGAGCTGAAATAGCCAACAACATAAATTGATAAAGCGAACAAAGCCACCGGAATTATTTTATTAGCCGGCACTTTAAATGACGGTAGTTTTTCGTTATCTAATTTCATTGCATAACCAAACCAACGGAAAAGATAAACTCCTTCGAAAAGTGATCCTAAAAGAATAGCTACCACCCAGCCATACATTCCAACATTAGACAAACTCATAATTAATTGCCATTTAGCAAAAAATGATGGAAATGGAGGAAATCCTACTAAGGCAAAAATAAACGTGCCCATAAAAAACAAAAGAAATGGTTTCTTACGAATAGCAGCCCAATCTCTAATATTTTCAGTCTTAATTATTCCGGACAACCAGAATAATCCTGCTTTTGCAAAATAATGAGATATTAATAATCCGAAAATTATGAATTTGAAATTATTACCTAAATGAGGACTTAATCCCAATACGGTTAACAGCAACCCTATTTGACCTATTGAAGAATAACCAAGCAATCGTTTTGAATTAGTTTGTTTAATTCCTAATAGGTTTGAACTGAAAAAAGTAATTATTCCTAAAACAGCAATAACAGGATACCATGCTTCACCTGCAATAGGCAGTAATTTATATAAGACATAAAACGAAGCAGAAGCACTTGCTGCTGAAATCAATGCGGTGATACCGGGATTAGCTGCCTGATAAACATCAAGAGCCCAGCCATTTGCAGGAAAGGGTTTTAATTCAAGAACAATTGCTATAAGAATTAAGAATATTGCTATTGCTCCTCCTTTCAAAACACCAATATTAGCATTTATCAATCCGTCAATATTTAGTGTGCCTGAATAATTATATGCAAAAACAATTCCTATCAGTAATAAACTTGAAATAATACCTGTAGCTATCATATATTTAAAACCTGCGGATGTAGATTTTAAACCTTTATCGAGAATAATAAGCCCTGCAGTTGCTACACTAACAATTTCAAGAAAAACATATAAGTTAAATATGTCTCGTGTCATTACCATAACATTCAATGCCATAGCAAATCCTAAGAATACAGACATTGCATTGGTGCCTTGTTTCTTGAGGTCATTATAAAGATAAATAGCTCCTAAAAATGCAGCTAAATTTATTATTAATGTGAAAAACGATTCGTTTAAGCCCATCAATAAATTAATAGAAAACGGTGGTTTAAATCCTGCAGTATAAATATATTCGGGACTTTGAGTTGAAGTCATAAAAGAGATAAACCATTGAGCAGAAATAAAACTCATACAAGCAAGAGCTAAAAGCATGAGCATTCCGCTAACATTCTTGTTGCTTTTTCGAAAAATACCAATCAAAAAAGCTATACCAAGAGAAATCGCAATAATATAAATAGGTGCTACCATTTTAAATCTTTAAACTTATTAATTTCTAATGTGTTTTTATATTTGTGAAGTTTTAATGCGTAAGCAAGCATTAAGGCTGTTACTCCCAAACTAATAACAATTGATGTTAAGACAAGAGCTTGAGGTATTGGGTCAACAATTTTTGTAACTGCATCTTTAACAGGAACTGCTTTATCGAGTATTGGTGCTGTTCTGCCACTAATATAACCTATACTAATAATAATTATATTTATGGCAGAATCAAAAATTGTAAAGCTAATTATTATTTTTATAATATTTTTTTGAGTCAAAATGCCCCAAAGCCCAATCATGAGCATTATAAAGCCGGTTATTAAACTAATATATTCCATAAACAAATAATTTATTCAGTTTCTTTTTGTGTTTCTTTAAGATTTCCAACAATATTTGTTAATTCCGAACCAACTTTTAAACCTATAAAAGTATAGATAACCGGTATTAATCCTGCACTAAAAATATTTCCAAATTGTCCAAGTGGTAACACTCTATTATCAAGGAAACCATAAGCAAAATAAATTCCGAGAAGTCCAAGAATTACATAAGTAAAGCCGGAAATTGATTCGATGCCGGAAAACAATGAATGTTTAACATCTTTTTCGGGATTAGCCAATAACATAAGAACCATGCCGGATGCCATTATTGCACCTCCTTGGAAACCTCCTCCGGGTGTGAGATGCCCGTTAGCAAATACATAAACACCTAATAAGAAAATTAACGGCACTAAAATTTTAGATGCGGTTTCAAGTATTTCACTTGTTTTTCTTAATTCTCTTTTTTTATTTTTATCAGATTCTTTAATTTTTAAGAAAAAACCAATTATTGAAGCTGCGAGAAATAAAATAGTTACTTCACCAAGAGTATCAAATCCACGATAAGTAACGACAATTGATGTAACAATATTTTGCGCTCCTAATTCTTGCGGTTCATTTTCAGCATAATACGTTGATAAATCATTTAATTTATCTTGTCCTTTAAAATCTTGATAAAGGTTAATAAATATTACTGAGAATGTGGCAAGCAATATAAATATTAAAAATTTTCTAACCATTGCTTTCCTTTCTAATTTTATTTAAAACATAGAAAAATATAATTGTAGTTAATCCACTACCGATTGCAGCCTCTGTCATTGCAACATCAGGAGCTGCAAGCAACAAAAATATTATTGAGGCAAACAGGCTAACAACTCCTGATGCAATAATTGCAATAATCAATTTTTTGTGAATAACAGCAATGACTGCCATTACTAAAATTGCTAAGCAAAGAAAAATAGCTATAATATTTAAAATCATTGTTTATCTTTATTAGTATTTATTTCTTTATCTGAAACATCCACTTTAATTGTCTCTTCTTTTTGTAATTTATCGATAACTGTTTTTTTATAAAGAGGAATGTTAATATAATGAGCAGCTCGTGCCAACACATTAGATGAGATAGGATTAGTAAGTAAAACAAATAAAATTAATAAAATAAGTTTACCTGACCAATCTGGATTAATAAAAGCAATTCCAAGTAGGGTAAGAATCGTTCCTAATGTAGATGCTTTTGTTCCTGCCTGTATTCTGTTATAACTGTCGGGCATTCTGACAAGTCCCAATGAGCCTAAAAACAAAAATATTGAACCTATTAATGTAAGTATTGCCCCGATTATTTGCAATGTTCCGTCCATAATTACAATCCCCTTTCTAAATAACGTGCAACAATTAATACTCCAATAAAACTTAAAAGTCCATAAACAAGAGCTACATCAATATAAATGATTCTATTTGTAAAAAATGCAATTAATGCAATTAAACCAAGAGAGCCAACTGTCATTACGTCAAAAGAAATAACTCTATCGACAGATAAAGGACCTTTAATAAATCTTATCATTGAAAGAGTTATACCCAACAGCATAAAACCCAATGAAATATACAATAATATACTAACCATAAATAACCTCCAAATACTTTTCGAATCTACTTACTATCTGATGAGTATCTTCATCAATGTTTGTACTCAATACATCAATCCAATGTATATACAATATATCATCTTTGATATCTATTGTTAAAGT